>PYJA01000059.1 GCA_003635185.1 Candidatus Poribacteria bacterium
CGTGAGTTCGGAAAAAGATTTAAGGTTTTAGAGCAAGCGATGTCTCGGTGATCTGCTGATATTCCGGCAAGTTCAAAGAGGGCTTCTTCTCTAAATAGGTATAAGCAATCAATGCCGCCACCATATTTACTTGAAAGTTGATAAAACTTCTATGTCGTGTATGTTGGAGTTGCGTTTGCGTTTTTATCTCCTTGATAACTGATTCAATGAGCATCCGTTTCTTGAGCAGCATCGCATCAAAGTCTGATAAAGGTTCCGGCTTCATATTCTTGCGAACCTTATATATCAAGTCAATGTCTTGGGAGCGTAAGTATTCACGCAGGGTTTGGGAAATATATCCCTTATCCGCAAAGAGTTTGCCAAACAGACCGGCTACCATCTGCGGCACAACTTTCCGGTCATCTGTCGTGGCGGGTGTGAACTCAATACCCAAAAGTTCGCCAGATGTGTTGATACTCAAATGAAGTTTGAACCCATAGAACCAACCGACAGAGTTTTTGCTAAGTGATGCTTGTTCAGCAAAGACTTTGTGTGTCAGAATACGGCGATTGTGGCAGACCGGTATAGGTGTAGAATCAACAAAGGAGATACCATCACAGGTGCCAAAGCGTGTGTAAAGATAAACAGACAATGGTTCAAGCACTTCTTGTTGAAGTTCCACAAAACGATTGTAGCTCACCAAGTTCGGGAAGGCCCATCGCAAATAGTGTCGCACGTGTTTTTCATAATAATCTTTCAATGTTTGATATCCGCTTTGATGAAAAAGAATAAGGATCGTCATCACCTCACTGGGATGTAAAGTGCGCGAGCGTCCCCGCTTTTCAGGGCGTTGGCTTGCGGGCAGTTGATGCGCTGCTTTATATTTTTCATACACAATTAAAAAGTCGTCAATTTCACAAAAAAGTGATACAATAGTCATTAGAGAACTCCTTGATAAAGTATGGATTACTTCATTATACTAAAGGGGTTCTCTTTATACCATAAATACTTACTTTTTTTCCGAACTCACGTTAAAGAATAGGAAACTTGCGAAAGCGTTATCAGATAGTGCGTTAGGTGGATTTCTCTCTAAACTTAAGACGAAAGCCGAAGCACGGGGCATATCTATCACAGAAGCAGCCCAATTCTTTGCAAGTAGCAAAACGTGTAGCCGTTGCGGACACAAGAAAGACGATTTGACACTTTCAGAGAGAACATATCATTGCAGTCAATGTGATGTTTCTATAGATAGAGATGTCAACGCTGCAATAAACTTGAGAACCCTCGCTGTCGGATAGACAGAGAGCCTAAACGCCTGTGGAGTTTGTGTGAGACACCAAGCAAGTTCAGGAAGGGTGCAATGGACGGTGAAGCAGGAATCACACAGGAGAGTTGTGTGCGAAAAGAAGCACACGGCTTTAGCCGTCGTGAGTATCACTATACATCAATTAAAAGGAAAAACCGTCGGCGCAGCGGTCTCTGGCGGTCTTGATAGCTGCACAATTACGAAGTGGTTAGTCGATAACGGTATTAACGTTGTCTGCTTCACAGCAGACCTCGGACAACCCGATGAGCGGGATATTGAAGAAATCCGAGAACGGATGCTGGCATGCGGTGCCGAGGAGGCGGTCATCGTTGACGCAAAGGATGACCTCGCTGAAGCGGGAATCCGTCTCATTCAGTGTCAGGCGAAGTATGAAGGCGGATATTGGAACACAACTGGTATTGCCCGACATATTACAGTAAAAGCGTTGTTACCAGAGATGGAAAAACGTGGTATTTCTATTTTAACACACGGGGCAACAGGACGCGGAAACGACCAGGTCCGATTTCAACTCGCTACGAACATGCTTAATCCGAACTTTTCTGTTTACGCGCCGTGGCGGGATGCTGAATTCCTTAAACATTTTGGCGGCAGAAAGGAGATGATTGATTTCTGCCAAGAACACGGCTTACCGATTACCGCTACGCATGAAAAACCTTACTCTACAGATGCAAATTTACTGGGATTAACACATGAAGCGGGCAGGTTAGAATCTCTGAAAACACCAGCAGGGTTTATTACACCAGGAATGGGGGTGCATCCGAAAGACGCGCCAGATGATGTAGAACATTTCACCGTCACGTTTGCGCGGGGAATACCTGTTGAAGTAAACGGGAGTCCTTGCACACCTTTGATGAGCTTGATAGCAGCAAACCGAATTGGTGGACGAAACGGGGTCGGTATTGGGATTCACACTGTTGAAAACAGATTTGTCGGGATTAAGAGCCGTGGCGTTTATGAATCACCTGGATTGGAATTGCTTGGCAGATGTTATGAGTTTCTGCTGCAACTGCTTTTAGATAGGCGCGCTCGTCGACATTTTGATGGAGTGGCATCCACAATCGCTGAACAGATCTATCAAGGCTATTGGTTTGATGCTGCTACACAGGCATCGCTCGCCTCAATTGAACCTTTGACGCGTTTAGCAAGTGGAACGATTACGGTGGCACTGTATAAAGGGAATGTAGCATTTCATGCTGCAACCGGTGTTCCGCATTCACTTTACTCTGAAGAAACGGCATCAATGGAGGCAATTGGTGATTTCGATCACGCGGACTCGGAAGGTTTTTTGGCGGTGCTTAGTGTTGGTGCCCGTGCTTCTGCAATTGCAGGACAGACGCAAGAGTAGTTAAAAAGTGTAAAAATGTAAGCAATAAATGTAACAAGAAGTAGACAGATATGCAAGACTTTTCGCACCTATAATTTCTTCCAAAGTAATATGGATAGGATAAATAGAAGACTTATGCAAATATCAATCCCACCAATTACGAAAGTTGAACAATCAGAAAACTATAAGGTTTCTGATGATGCAAACGAACGGCACGAAAATTCTGAATGAGGTGCTCAAGAAATAGGAAAAATAAAAATGGCAAAACAGAACCGAAATATCCTTATTACGGGTGGCACAGGTATATTAGGCAGTGCAGTTACCAAAGCCTACCTCACACAAGGTGACACCGTTGCTGTCACATATCTGTTTGATAATGAGGTTGACCGTTTCAAACAGTACAATCCTGCACTCAGTGAAGATGTTACCTTCCTGTTTGCAGATGTTACCGAAGAATCAGAGGTGCAGAAAACCGTCCAATCTTTCATCACACAATTCAGTCATATAGATATATTGGTAAACATAGTTGGCGGATTTATCGGTGGAACTCCGACTGCAGAACTTGAAGAGGACAGATGGAATTTCATGATGGACCTCAACCTCAAATCTGTTTTCCTCTGTTGCAAGACGGTGATTCCATACATGACTGAACGGGGTTATGGTAAGATTGTCAACGTCTCCGCACGCGCAGGATTAAAAGGTGAGGCAGGATTGAGCGCTTACTGTGTCTCTAAAGGTGGGGTGCGCACTTTAACAGAATCATTAGCTGCAGAGGTAATGGATTCTGGTATTAACGTCAATGCCATCATGCCAAGTATTATGGACACCCCCGCTAATCGTGAGGCGATGCCTGATGAAGACCATAGTCGTTGGGTAGCCCCTGCTGATGTTGCAAAGGTTATCTGTTTCCTTACTTCTGATGATGCGTCTATAATCAACGGTGCTGCTATACCTGTTTACGGTAGGGCATAGTCAGTTTTCTAATTGTGGCGTGGACTAACAAAAACCGATTTTCTATGTTGTGGTCCTTTCTTGTTTGTTTTCGCTCGTCCCACCCAATTAATTTTTTTATTGCTACAGGACTTACGCATTCCCCCCGCTTGCGGGGGGTTAGGGGGGTAAAATAGGCAGAAATTGGGGCATTTAACCCCCTAAATCCCCCTTATCAGGGGGACTTTAAGAGAAACTGCGTAAGTCCTATTGCTGAAAAAATAAGATTTTACTGCTGAAAAAATAAGCAATTTTAAATTCAATGATTGTTTTCAATCTTTAGAAATCATAGAGAATGCTTGTTATTAACCATTTTTACGTACTTGGCATTAATTTTGCTATAAGTTTTGTGTGAGCCTTAATTGTGCGCTTTATACTCACATTGTATCGGATTTAGAAAGGTTTTAATTCAATAGAATGAAAGCAGTCGCTGAAACACAGAATCTATTAATCGTTGATGACGATGTAAATCGGATAAATCAATTAGAACATGTCTTTGAGGCAAGTAGATATAATATCATAGCACACGTACCGCTTCGGTACGATCTTCTGCAACGAGTCGAACAAGCGAATCCGGACATCATTCTGATTGGCGTGGACTCGCCTTGTGATGAAACTTTAGAAACTATTGCATCAATCAACCAAAATCATCCGTGTCCGATTGTAATGTTTGCCCAAGATGAGCGATCTGAAACTATTCAAAATGCGACATTGGCTGGTGTTTCCGCGTATGTTGTGGGTGAACTTACTAAGGAACGGATTAAAACAATTATTAAGGCGGCTGTTGCGCGTTTTGAAAAGTTTCGAGCATTGCAGCAGGAACTTGAAAAAACGAAAACAAGCCTTGCCGAACGCAAAATCATTGAAAGAGCAAAGGAAATCGTTGCCCAACAACGCGGCACAACTGAAGCAGAAGCATATCAAACTTTACGAAAAATGGCAATGGATCGTAGAAAACGACTCGCAGAAATTGCACAGGACGTTCTGTCAATTGCAGAAGTATTGACAAACAAGGTATAAGAAAACCTAATCGCTACATTTTAAAGTAAAATAACAGTACTCGTTCAACGTTGAACGATGCTACTAAATTAAAAGAGAATAAAAAATACCTAACCAATGTTGGTTAGGTTTGGACATAGGTGTCCATTTGGCAAAAGCATTATGCTTGTCGGTGGGCGCTTTTTTGTTTTAATACCGTTTCTAATTGACAAATTGTCATAACATATTGTCCATCGGGTAGAGCTACGAAACCCGACATGATACTGTAAAAAGTCGGGTTTCGTTAACGCTTCTACCCGACCTACGAAATAATGTTATATTATCATATAGAAATGGTATAACTTTTTATTGTTAGCCCTGAACAACATTTACTGAACATTACATTCGTAAAATGGGAGATTTAAAGATGAACCAACTTGAAAAAAAGAAAACTGGGTTGAAGCAAACGAGCTCCCGAAAAAAGGGAAAACCCAAACTGCATCCTGCTGAAGCACTCAAACGTGAGAAAAACGGTCTTGAAGTTATAGATGACATTCCACACTACGTCCGAAATGGGTGGGAATCTATTCCGCCAGAAAAACGCGACAGACTTAAGTGGGTTGGTGTGTTTTACCGACGACAGACACCGGGGGCTTTTATGATGCGGCTCCGAATGTCGAGCGGTTTTAGCAATGCTGAGCAATTCCGTACTATCGCCTCAATCAGTGAAGCACACGGTCCAGGGTTTGTTGACCTCACCACTCGTCAGCAGATTCAACTACGTGGATTTACAATTGAAAACGTACAAAACATTTGGAACCTGCTTGAAGAGGTTGGGTTAAATTCACTCCAAACTGGGTTTGACAATATCCGAGGCGTTACAGGCTGTCCTGTTGCTGGACTCACACCGAATGAGTTATTTGATGCCTCACCTATTGCCAAAAAGTACACCGACATTATTGTGGGCAATAGGGACTTTACCGATATTCCGCGTAAATTTAATGTCGGCATTACAGGTTGTTTGGATAACTGCACACACGCAGCGTCTCAAGATATCGCACTCACTCCCGCAGTGAAAGAGATTGATGGACAAGAAACGAAAGGTTTTAATGTTTCGGTTGGTGGGAAGATGGGTTCTGGCGGTTACACTCTTGCGGAAGATCTTGATGTGTTTGTTTTACCTGAAGATGCTGCGGAGTTGTGTGCTGAAATAACGTTGATTTTTAAAGATCACGGTCCACGGACTGTTCGGAACAAGTCGCGGATGGCGTTTCTAATTGCTGATTGGGGAATAGAGAAGTTTCGTAAGGAGTTAGAATCACGTTCTCCCAAAACACTTCTACCAGCAGGAAAAGATATGCGTGGGAAGAAGAAAACAGACCACACTGGCATTTTCTCACAGAAACAGAAAAATCTTAACTATGTAGGACTTGTTGTGCCGGTGGGACGCATGACAACAGCGCAACTTTATGAAGTTGCCCGACTTGCTGACCAATACGGCTCTGGTGAGATTCGGTTAACACAAGGACAGAATCTGATTGTTCCTAACGTGCCGGATGCAAAAATTGGCGAGTTTACGGCTGAGCCGCTTCTACAAGAACTCCGCTATGATCCATCAGAAGTTATGCGCGGGATGGTCAGCTGCACAGGTATTGACTACTGCCATTTCTCTCTGATTGAGACCAAAGAACGCGCGATGGAAGCAATCCGACATTTGGAGGCGAAGCTCGGCAATACGCAACCGCTAACTGTACATTGGTCAGGATGCCCAAACGGATGTGGCAACCACGCCGCTGCGGATATTGGACTTCTCGGTAAGAAAACCAAAATTGATGGGGTTGTTACTGATGCAGTGGATGTATTTGTCAAGGGAGATGCCGGTCCAAATCCTAAAATCGCTACAAAGTTATTAGAAAATGTGCCTTGCGATGATTTACCGCAAGTACTTGAAAGGCTTGTTCCTTACCTTTCAAGAAAATAAACTGGAATAACAATCAAATGTAGGTTGGGTAGAGAAGCAAACCCATAGGGGTCGATTTAAGAAGCATGTCTCTTTGGTAGGTCTTTGTAAACCTGATATTGTGCTACACACCTTTCGCACCGCTGGTGCTTGGGTTTTTGTTGTCTCAGGTTCTATACACCTTTCGCACCGCTGGTGCTGAGATGTGCTTTGTAAAAGCCTCGGAGAGGCGATAGGTGTATAGTAAGCGTTGATCCCGCAAATAGCATCCCCAGAGGGACTGACAACGGAAAGGAAAATATAAATTAGGTAAAATAATGGATATAAAAAATAAAGCAACACAAATAAAACTACTTAGTTTGAAAACGGTTCAAATGCGCACCTTCCATACGACTTGGTTCGCGTTTTTCTTAGCGTTTTTCGGGTGGTTCGGAATTGCGCCTCTCATGGCAATTGTGCGCGAAGATTTGATGTTAACGAAGGCGCAAGTTGGTAACACAATCATTGCCTCTGTTGCAATCACAGTGTTGGTCAGAGTTCTCATCGGACCACTCTGCGACCGAATTGGATCTCGAAAGGCATATACGTGGCTGCTCATTCTCGGATCAATACCGGTGATGGGTATCGGGCTTGCACAGGATTACAAGACGTTCCTATTGTTCCGTTTAGCCATCGGTGCTATCGGCGCATCATTTGTTATCACGCAGTATCACACCTCAATGATGTTCGCCCCGAATTGTGTCGGCACAGCGAATGCTACGACAGCAGGTTGGGGAAATCTGGGAGGCGGTGTTACGCAGATGGTTATGCCGCTTATTTTCACGGCAGTCCTGAGTTTTGGGGTGAATGAATTCCTTGGTTGGCGATTGGCAATGATTGTTCCAGGAATTGCCCTGTTTATTATGGGATTCGTTTATTACTTCACCACCCAAGATGCACCGGATGGCAACTATAAGGAACTCCGTGAGCGAGGTGACCTTGAACCTGCTGAAGGTAAAGGCATGGAATCCTTCATGCTTGCGATTAAAGATTATCGCGTGTGGGCACTGTTTTTTATTTATGCTGCATGTTTCGGTGTAGAACTTACCATTAATAATGTTGCCGCACTTTACTATCATGACCGCTTCCAATTAGATGTAAAAACGGCAGGTATCATTGCAGGTTTGTTCGGTTTGATGAACATCTTTGCACGCACCGTTGGCGGTGTTTTCTCCGATTTCTTTGCCAAAAACATGGGGCTACGCGGGCGTGTCTTGTTCCTCTTTATTGTCCTATTAGGTGAAGGTATTATGCTAATGCTGTTCTCACAGATGGCAGTGCTTGTTATCGCCGTTGGAACAATGATTGTTTTCAGTTTCTTTGTGCAAATGTCTGAAGGCGCAACATTTGGCATTGTGCCATTTATCAATCGGAAAGCATTAGGAGCAGTTGCCGGTATTGTTGGTGCTGGTGGAAATGCTGGAGCAGTCGCGGCTGGTTTCCTCTTTCGCGCAGAAAGTATCACAACACAGCAGTCCTTACTCTTCCTCGGTGGAATGGTTGTTGTCGCATCATTTGCTACTGCATTAGTGCGGTTCTCGCCCGCAGTGCAAGACGCGGAGAAAAAAGCTTTTGATGCAGCACTGGCTGAAAAACAACGTCTGAAAGCGGAAGCTGGGAATGTGCCAGCCTAGTACGAATTCTAAAATAATACCATTTCTATCAATTTTTGTCCATTACCGGTCGTTAGAAATGAAGCGGAATGTAGCACAAACTGGAAAGTTTATGCTACAAAAAGAGACATTATATATCAGAAATGGTAAAAAATCACATTTAGAGGGTTTTATGAAATTTAGAGCCTGATACTAAGGGAAATATAAGAGGCTCAATGAATTGCGCGACTACGAACCCGCTTTTTGTTAATGAGAAGCGATCATTCAGAAATGACATAATTATGGAGAAATCAGTGAAAAGTTCAACAGGAAAAGCCGTTTGCCCTTATTGTGGGGTCGGTTGTGTTATTCGTGCAACAGTTCAAGACAACAAAATCACGAAGATTTCAGCAGACGACGATGTAGCACCAAATTACGGCATGCTTTGCCCAAAAGGTGCTCACCTCAAACAGGTGTTTCAAAACCACGATGGTAGGCTTGCATATCCGATGATTCGGGAACGCAAAGGTGAAACGCCGCGCCAAGTTTCGTGGGAACAAGCTATTGCTTTTACAGCGAATCGCCTTCAAGGGATTCGGTTAGAACGCGGCAAGGATGCGCTTGCTCTCTACGGTTCTGGACAATTGGATACCGAAACCTCATACATTTTCAATAAGTTATTCAAGGGGTTTCTGCGAACGAACAACATAGACACGAATAGCCGACTCTGTATGTCTTCAGCGGTAGTGGGTTATATGCAAGCGTTCGGTTCAGATGGGCCGCCGACCTGCTATGACGATATTCAGCATGCGGATGTTTTTCTGATAATCGGTGCGAACATGGCAGTCAATCATCCTGTCCTTTTCCAAATGATTCGGAAACGGCGTGCATCAGAACCCAATGCACGAATTATCGCAGTAGACCCGCGCCGCACCCAAACAGCAGAATTTTCTGATGTGCATGTCCCACTTGCACCCGGAAGCGATGTTGCTTTCCTGCAACTTATTGCAAAACGTTTGCTTGCAATGGGGCGCGTTGATAGACGTTTTGTTCAAAGGAATACCGAAAACTTTAGTGCGTATAGAAACCATATTGAAAGTCTTGATGAGGACATGCTTCTCTCTATCTGCGATGTCCATCCGGGGCGTATTGACGAGATTGTCGAATTTCTATCAAAACCGAGCAACCGTTTGCTAAGTTTTTACTGTCAGGGGACTAATCAAAGTACAAGCGGGGTTGATAAAAACGTTGCACTCATCAATCTCCATCTTCAGTTAGGTGAGGTTGGTATAAGAGGAGCAGGCCCCTTTTCATTAACAGGGCAACCGAATGCTATGGGCGGTAGAGAGGTCGGATATCTGTCACATCAATTGCCTGGATATCGTGTTGTTACGAATGACATGCATCGCGCTTACCTTGAAGGTGCGTGGAGAATTCCGCCCGGAAGCATTGATCCGGAACCCGGATTAACGGCTGTACCGATGTTTGAAGCAGCAGCATCAGGTGATGTTCGCGCGCTCTGGATCGTCTGTACAAATCCTGCTGTGAGCATGCCCGATACAAAGGTTTCTCAAGCGGGGCTAAAACGTGCTGACTTGGTGATTGTACAGGATTGTTATTATCCGACAGAAACGGCCGAATATGCTGATGTGCTGCTTCCTGCTGCGCAGTGGGGTGAAAAGCGTGGCACAATGACGAACAGCGAGCGTCTGGTTGTGCGAAGCGATAAATTTCTGGATCCACCTGGAGAGGCAAAACCCGATTGGTGGATATTCTCACAAATCGCGAAGGTGATGGGATTCAAACGTGACTTTGATTTCCACAACCCTGAGGAGATTTGGGACGAATATCGTTTGTTGACCGCAGGGACTCCGTGCGACCAGATGGGGATGACGAATGAACGTCTTGAAAAAACGTCACTCCGATGGCCCTGTCCTAATCCACGACATCCCGGAACACTCCGACGTTATACACGCAGGAAGTTTTTCACCGAGTCTGGAAAGGCACAATTTAAAACGCCTGTCTATCAACCGCCCGATGAAAACACTGATGAAGAATTTCCATTCGGTTTGACAACTGGACGCGTTGCGAGTCAATGGCATACCCGCACACGTACAGGGAAAGTGCCACAACTTACGAGAAAAGCCCCTGAGCCTTTTGTTGAGATTCATCCTGATGATGCAGCAGAAAACAAGGTAGAAGATGGAGAATGGGTTTATCTTGTTGGAAGACGGGGAAGATGTTATGCACGTGCACGCGTTACAGATACAATTCGGCGGGGATTGTTGTTTACACCGTTCCACTGGGGTGATCTTTTCCACGCGGAGACAAATGCTAATTATGTAACAAATTCAGCGTTTGATCCGGTATCTAAGCAACCTGAGTTGAAGTTCTGTGCTGTGCGGATTGAATCTAATGATTCGTAGGTGTAAACCAAATTGTGTTGTCGGGCGAGGTTCGTGCTTAGTCGTCTCTCTTGCCGATCAAGTCGAACCTTCTCTATAGATCCTAAGTTGCTACGGACAAGATTTCGAGATGGCGGACACTGCTTTTTACGAAAAAAACAAGGCATTTCCGCTGATACTTATGTTTCTGTTATAAATCGGGGTTAGAAACCCCTCCTACAAGAGCATTCGCAAATAGGTGGCAACTTGGATTAATTTTATTAGAAAGCAGATAAACGTCTTTACAACTTTCTTGAAAGAATATAACATTTAGGAAGAAAAGTCAAGTAGGAATGTGTCCGAATAGGACAATTTCGTTCTTCATATTATGTTAATTTGTTCTATCCGAATGACCGCCAAATACTATACGGGGAATGCCAAATGGCATTGGTCCCGTTGATTGCGTTGGTTCGCTGGTCGCGACTTTTCGGCTAAAACAGATAAAATGCCTAAAACTCAATTATAGTAAAATCCACAATTGCCTTTACATTGGCGAGGTTAGGAAACCTCGCCAGCAAGAGCGTGTCGGGATTGTTATTCATTGAAATGTAAACATATTTTTGGATTTCGGAATTAGTCGTTTCGGGATTAACTAAAATTGCTCTAAACATAGATATAGACTGCATTTATCGCTTGTTTTAATCACAAAAATATGGGACAATTTAGATAAGTAATTAGAGGGTTGTAACCCCCTAAATAAACAAGACAAAATAGACAAAATGAGATTAATCGTTTTAGATTTAGGACTGAAAGCAATTGCGGGTGCGATTTCACAACTTTTTATAGATATTGCGATAGACTACTTAACGCAGCAGAAGAGATCCAAAAATAGTTTCGTCTAATTTTTTGCTGATGATTTTCAGGTTTGAGTCGGTGAGTGGTAGAGACCGCGCCTTGCGGCGCGGCTCAAACTCTCTACCAAGTTCATGATTTTAAAAGGATATTATACCATTTCTGATATATAATGTCTCTCTTTGTCCCATAAACTGCCAGTTTGTGCCATCCTCCGTTTGATTTTTAATAACCGGTAATGAGACAAAAATTAATAGAAATGGTATTACAATTGGAAGGGTTTTGTCAAATTATTTTTTTTAAAATTTGTGGAATCCCAAAACGACTAATTCCGTTGG
>PYJA01000060.1 GCA_003635185.1 Candidatus Poribacteria bacterium
GGGGATAGATAAGGAATATGACAAAAAATAGTGTTGTCAGTCCGAGGATTAGCGTGATGGATGGTGTTAAATCGTATTTTCGCCTAATTTTTTCAATTAAGGTCAGTTTGAGGTGCGGGTTATCTTTTGCCTCTTGGCGATTGAACATCTTTTTCTCCAAACATAACAATGAGCAGTCCGTTTTACAAATGCTTTTAAATTATACCCTGTATTGCGTTGAATTGCATCTTTTTTTATTGTATTGATCTAATTTAACCTAAGTTGCTACTTATGTGGCACAATCTGTCTGAAGTTTAAATAACGTGAGTTTGATAAATAATTTGGACTTCCACATTTCCTCTTAAAGTCCCCCTGATAAGGGGATTTAGAGGGTTAAAAACACCAAAATAACGATTTTTTAATCAAATATGTCCGTTCTCTGTTCAATTTGCGCTTGTTCTTTTAATTATCAAACTCACGTTTAAATAAATATTTCGGTAAGGGGCGAGGTTAGGAAACCTCGCCAGCAGCAGGTGTACATCTCTGCTGGCAAGGTTTCCTAACCTTGCCAAATTACCCAATTTATTTTTTTATCTTCATACAGTTTGCGCTACAAATATTGGCTAATTATCAGCATGTTTTCATTTAAGACGGTGTGCCCGTATCTAAAAACTTATAAGTAGCAACTTGGGTTAATTTAGAAAGGTCAATGCCCAATGCAACCTTCCAAATAAAATTGATTTGCAGAAAATATACATTTATAGTATCATGTAGACGTGCATATTTTATCATTAAAGGTACTGCATTCGTCTTTTGGGCAAATAGGAGTAGTGCCTTGCATTATATTTTTAGACTGATAAGGAGCAAATAATATGAGCAATGAAGCATTAGGAATGGTTGAAACACGTGGGTTGGTCGGTGCGATTGAAGCTGCCGATACAATGGTCAAAGCCGCAAACGTCAAATTGATTGGAAAAGAACAGGTAGGCGGCGGTTTTGTAACCGTCATGGTCCGCGGAGATGTTGGCGCAGTACAGGCTGCTACAGATGCAGGTGCAGAAGCTGCCAAAACGGTCGGTGAATTGGTATCAGTACACGTCATTCCGCGTCCACATTCGGATGTTGAAACGATTCTTGCTGGAAAAGCTGCAGCCGCCGATTCGGATGAATAAATTCGGTGTTTGTGTTGGACACGGCGCGATATAAAGATCGCGCCTACGAGAATGGGTAAGTAACCTATACTTATACCATTATATAATGTCTCTCTTTTGTAGCATAAACTTCCAGTTTGTGCCTCTTTTGTAGCATAAACTTCCAGTTTGTGCCTCTTTTGTAGCATAAACTTCCAGTTTGTGCCGCATTCCGCTTTATTTCTAACAACCGGTAATGAGACAAAAATTAATAGAAATGGTATTACGGTGTCCAATCAACACATAAACCGTGGCGATGCGCAGATTTCTGAACACGAATCGGTGTTTACGCTACTCTACTGATTTACTTTAGTTTATAGTAGAATCCACAATTACCTGGACATTGGCGAGGTTCGGAAACCTCGCCAGCGAGAGCGTGTGTGAGGATCGTTGTCCGTTGAGATGTCCACATATTTTCGGACTTTACTATAAGTGTGTGCCTACTTGAGGTATTGGAGGGTTGAATGGCACAAATTGATGAGAAACAGATTGAACAAATTGTTTCGCAAGTTTTAACTACACTGCAGAAAGATGGAACGGTAACTGTGCCTTCTCCTGTAACATCTGGGGCGAGTTCTTCGCGGTCAGGCGTTTTTGGAACTGTTGAGGAGGCTATCGGCGCAGCGAAAACAGCACAAGAAGCACTTGTCAAACTTGGGTTTGCCAAAAGACGCGAAATTATTGAGGCGATAAAACAGGTCTCGCTTGAAAACGCAAAACGACTCGCGGAACTGGCTGTTCAAGATACAAAAATGGGCACCGTGGAACACAAGGTAATGAAAAATGAAGGGGCTGTGAACTTGTCGCCCGGTATGGAAGACCTTGTGTCGGAGTCTATGTCCGGTGATGATGGCACGCTTCTGATTGAGTATGTTCCGTTTGGTATTATAAATTCAATTACGCCTACTACCAATCCGACTTCGACAGTGATTAACCACGCCATTATCATGATTGCCGCGGGGAATGCCGTTGTGTTTAGTCCGCATCCGAACGCAAGTGAATGCACGGAAGAGACAATGCATGTCATCAACGAAGGAATTGTAAAAGCGGGCGGCCCTGCGAATTTACTCACCTCCGTTGCAAACGCGACACTGCGGACAGCAAAGCAAATTATGGATCATTCCGACATCGCGATGGTCGTTGCAACTGGCGGGGCAAGTGTTGTACGTGCAGCATTAACAAGTGGCAAAAAAGCGATCGCTGCAGGACCCGGCAATCCTCCTGCGATTATAGACGAAACAGCGAATATTCCAAAAGCAGCAAGGGATGTGATTGCGGGAACAAGTTTTGATAATAACCTGCTCTGTATCGGTGAAAAAGCGCTTTTTGTTGTTGAATCTGTTGCAAATGAAACGATCCAAGAATTGACAAAGAACGGTGGACACCTTCTCGGCGCAAGTCAGCGCGAGGCACTTGAGGCGGTTGTCACGGAGAACGGAGAATCAAACAAGGAATACATCGGCAAAGATGCAAAAATCATATTAGAAGCAGCGGGTATTTCAGCACCTGCACAAACAGTTGCAATTGTGGTAGAAGTTCCAGCTGACCACGATTTTGTTATCAATGAATATCTGATGCCGATTTTGCCTGTCGTTCGGGTACGCGATTTTGACGAGGCACTTAAAGGTGCGCTTGCAGCAGATGGTGGCAGAGGACACACTGCGATGCTCCATTCTAACAACACAGCGCGCATCACGCAATACCACAAGGCAATGAATTGTTCCGTTGTTGTTGTGAATGCCCCCTCTTATGCATGTTGTGGATTGGAAGGTGAGGGATTTTTAGCGATGACTATTGCCGGACCGACTGGTGAAGGATACACCCGCCCTCGTACATTCACACGTCAAAGACGATTAACCCTTGCCAACAATTTATCTGCACATACATTGTGACGGAAATAGGTTTTTTGCGACCAGTTTGTGTCGTTTATAATTAAGACAAACATACGTGAACAAATTATTAGATCAGCATACTCAGGATAATACTTTAGATATAGTAAATTAGATTAGGGAGAACCCTAATCACAATCTGCGGGGAGACGTTAAACCCCTCACACTCAACAAAGGAGAATACTATGTTCAAGACACTTTTTATTGTATTTTCCCTACTTATATTGTGCGTCCTCCCATTTGGTGGGACAGGACATACTGCACCGAACCCTATTTTGTTTGAAGGTTCTCCACCCAAGTTCAAAGTTTGTGTCCCCACTTCCGAAGACGATTCTAATTTAGAGAAACGTCTGCAAACCTTTCTCAAAAGGGAATTACGCTCACTTGGGGACGTTGATCTCGTTAGTTTTGATGATGAGTGGAAACACCTACTTCAGTATCGGATATGGGAAATAGAAACCAAAGATGGACGCAAAACAGGTTGGCTTTCAATGTCATACACCGTGTCAATAGCAGTGCCCAAAATTTTTTTAGCATCCTTTAAACCTGAGCATCCACCTGTTTATCCACCAAATTTAGGTGGCGGTTATTGGGAAGCAGACGACTTACTTGAATATGCTATAGTATTTGTTGGTAATTTTGATAGAGATTATCTGGTAAAATTCCGAGAAAAATAAGCTGCTGGATCACACTAAAAAACTTAACTTAGTGTTATAAATGTCATTTTTTTCAGGCCAAGCGTCATGAGATGTGCCCAAATATTATACGTAGGGTTAATAACAAATCAGGTCATCTCAGACTATCATTATTGCTTATTGGCTCATGTATAATTTAAGTGCTATTGCTTCAATGAAGGCAATAACCACGCGGGTTAAATTCCTGTCCGCACTCATTCTTGACATGAGCCTTGCTTATTTCAACATTTAATGATAAACTGAGTATTATAAGTTGCAATTCCAAACGAGGATCAAATCATGTCAGAAGATAACATGGACATTCATAAATACCTACAAGAGTATAAGGAAAGCAAAAATAAGTCTGATATAGAGTTAGTCAGAATTGAGTCTCGCATTGAAGAGCGGATTAAAGAAGTTAAAACAGAGCTACAGAATGACAATGCGCAGCTCAAAACAGACCTTGAGAAAGACATAAGAGAGGTCAAAACAGATCTAAAAGATGAGATTGCAGGAGTTGAAAAATATCTTAGGGATGATATAAACGGAATAAGAACCCGTATTACTGCATTAACAGTTCTGGGGGTTACAAGTTTGCTTACTCTCATAGGATTTGGTATTACGCTAATTATAAGAACTTAATCATAAAGGAACATTATAATGTCAGAAAGAGCACCAGGCTTTGAAGATTACATCCCTTCTCGATTGGAATGGTTCGCAACAGTTCTAAATTCCATTATGCCTCATTTAGATATAAAACATCTAATCGACTCAAAAATAAGTAGAATATATATATACCGAAGAAAGATGGAAAGACTCTTATATTATCCGTTAACTATCCTAAAGACTCAGATTTAAAATTTGTAGAACAAATTTTAAACGATATGAAAAAACAAACATATCAATATGCCGAAATTTATAATTGGGATTCATGGCTTGAGATTGAGGTAAGTCATAACACTTACTAAAATAATATGAATATATTACACATTATTTTGTAATAATTGCGGATTACTGATATATTTTATATTCCAGTCGGGTAGCACTGCTAAGCATACTGCACAGTATGTCTGCCACCCTTCTACTTTTCCAATTGAAAATAAATTTGCATCCACTCACGGAAATACGTTATAGTACCACAACCAAACCTTGGGTGACATATTTAGGTCAGCTCCCGCTGATCTGATCACCTTCCCACCTTAGCAGGGGGATAAATGGACTGGTGGCTGGAAAATCAAATGCTTTACGAATTTACTGAATGTCAATTAGGTTACTCCGAGTTTATCAATCTGGTGTCGCTCATGTAAAAAGTTTATGCTTTTAGTTTCGTTGTGCTATAGTATAGTCTATGGATTTTCCAATAGTTTCTTTAATAGATACGGTGCTGTCTATAAGGCGGGTTCTTCAAGATTCTGCCCAGATGCTGCAACCGGAGGATGCTTTGCCGGACATTGAAATAGAAACAGATGAGATGTTTCAAAATGCGGGTGAAAAGGCGAACCGCATAAAGCCCCAGAGGATCCACCGCGTCGGTGTGGGAATAAACGGAGAAGTCATGGCACTTATGCAAATGTATGAACCGATAAGTTTTGTGTTTTGAAGACGGACAGAAGATAGATTATAGGGGTGATGGAGAAAAACATGTCTTCTGAATTGGAACAATAGCAGATAAAATCTGTGACAACACATCAGCCGGAATAGTATCTGCATCAATAATTCTAACCATTTCTTGAGGGTAGTGATCTATCAAAGGTTCTGTTTCACGTTTATAAACATCCCATCTATACCGGACAACTAATTCATCAGCATCGTCACGACGATTTTCTTTAACAGCTCGCCCGCGTATACGTTCAAACATCACTTCACGATCTTCACAGACCATGTAAAGAATCTTAAGGACATTAATATAAGGGGATAATAATTCGGCTTGCGTCATATTCCGAGGGATACCGTCGAGAATAAGCAAATCGGTTTCTGGATTATAAAAATTCATCTCGATTTTGGATCGGAGATATTCCTTCCATATCTTAACAGTAATTTTGTCTGGCACGAACTCGCCGCGCGTAGCATACTGATTAAAGAGTTGTCCTAATTCGGAATCCTCATCAAGTTCCCGAAACATATCACCGCTGGAAAGGTGAAAAATACCGGGAATATGTGATAAAAGCTTTCCTTGTGTTCCTTTGCCGACTCCTGGCGGTCCGAGGAGTAGCACAGATTGCAAAGAAGGTCCTCCCTCCTCAAATAGAGGTTTCTCAGAAAATAAAAACTTCTTATCCTTTGTCATGCTTGTTTTGTCCTCAATTGTCCTATATGTTCTGCTGAGAAGGGGTTGAGTTTATGCAAGGTAGGGTGGTATTTAGGGGCATATTTGCTGAATAGTTATTTCCCAAGTAAGTGTTCGAGTATGTAAAAGTCTAAACCTTCGTAATCTCGTGCTGCAATAAACTCCTGCTCCACTTTTCTATCTAACGTCCGAACCTTTTCAAGTAGATTAAGAAAGGTTCTGCGGCTGCTCAATAAATGTTTTGTTGAAATGTCGCGCGGTTGTGTCCGCATGACTTTGACATCTAATCCTACGTATTCTCCGTTTCGACCATAACCGTTTTCTTCAAGGACTCGCACCTGATTAAAGGCGCGACGTAAATTAGCTGAACCAAACGCTTTGTCTTGATCGAATTTGAGACCGTTCTGGTCGTTAAGATGCACACTCCAAAGTTTGTTGTGACAAAGTGCATAACCCATTTCATCGGATGGTTCTAATCCTGCAAGGATAGCATGCGCGCTTTCAATGAGTCCACCTACACGGTCAGGATCTGTGCTTGCATAGGCTAAACCGATGGCATGTCCGATCGTTGGAATATAAGCAATGTCCATCGGTTCATTCGGTTTCGGTTCAATCAGAATCCGAATCTCGGGATCATAGTCAAGCAATGCATTAATTGCGTCTAAAAGCTGACTAACTGCATCTGAGGAACTCTTTGTTTCACGAATATAAGTGCCTTCACGTGCAAGCCACAGCACAAAATTTTTGCACTCAAGCACATTGGCAATATCAACACAACGTTTTGAACGTTCCAGTGCATACTGTCTCTCTTTTGCTGAATTTGAGGTGAAAGCGCCATCAATCGTTAGCGGTGATTCCCACAATCGCGGTGCAATCACTTCAGCAGTCAAGCCGTGGTTATCAATTTGCGTTTTTACACTTTTTGCGCGGGATACTAATTGTGTGTGCGTCTTTTCGTCAATATCAGGCACAACATCATCATCGTGAAATTGAATTCCCACAAAACCGAGGTCTCGGTAAAAATCTACCTTTTCATCAAAACTGTACGATTCTCGGACTGGCGGTCCAAAAGGGTCAGCACCCTCATGTATATTCCAAGGACCAAAAGAAAAACGGTATTCTGTAGGCGAATTGGACATCTAATTGCTCCGGTTATAACTTCTCTAATTACGTTAACGATGAGGTCTATCTTAAGTTACCTTATCTCTAACAAACTTCTTGACATTTTTAATAAGTATAAAGTATTATTTTAATAGTGTCAAGTCTTTTATTTTTAATAAACAAGGGCCTAATAGCAATTTATATGTTATAGACGGACTTTCATAAAAACAAGAATAGCTTAATGAACAACCTAATAGTACACACTACGGAGGTTTTTATTTGGTACATAGTTATCAATGAGTTAGAAGATAGGA
The DNA here is from genome assembly GCA_003635185.1 of Candidatus Poribacteria bacterium. Taxonomy (GTDB): domain Bacteria; phylum Poribacteria; class WGA-4E; order WGA-4E; family WGA-3G; genus MSPOR6. The sequence continues at coordinate 7,435 of PYJA01000060.1, forward strand.
TACAAATATGTCAGAAACAACAGAACAATATTTTGGTTTGGAACCTGAAACGGATAATGGATTCCAAAGTGCCTTGAATCACATCCGCGAGACATCCGATTCCGAATACGGTAAAGGTAAACGTTTTGAGCGGATGATGAAAGTATTTTTTTCAGAAGATCCTATCTATCAGGATAGGTTTAGTAATGTATGGTTATGGGATGAATGGGCAGCCGACCAACAAGGATTTAATCTTCGTGATCTTGGTATAGACTTAGTAGCAAAAGAAAGTGATGGAGGATACTGTGCTATTCAATGCAAATGCTACGCGGACAACACCGTAATCAGTAAAGGAGATATAGATTCATTCATATCTGCATCTAATCGCGATCCTTTCACGTCCCGAATTATAGTCGATACTGGTGCTGATTGGGGACCTAATGCACTCAAAACCATTGACAACCTAAACCCCGAATGTCAACGAATTCACTATACCGATCTCGCCCGCAGTCAGTTTCAGTGGCCAGACCTCAGCAGACAGCGACCTGAAGAATTGAAACGGAAAGAACCTTATAAGATGCGACCCCATCAACAAGAAGCATTTGATGATGTTATTAAAGGTTTTGAAGACTCAGATAGTGGCAAAATGATTATGGCGTGTGGAACAGGCAAAACCTTTACAGCACTGAAAATCGCTGAAGAAATCGCAGGAGTCGGTAAGAGTGTATTGTATCTCGTGCCGTCTATCAGTTTGCTTTCACAAACAATGCGGGAATGGGCTGAACAAAAAAGCATACCACATCGCTACATCGGAATCTGTTCGGATAGACATGTCGGCAGAACTGACGAAGATATATACATGCAGGAACTTGAAATTCCAGTAACCACTAATCTTAGAGATATTATGGGAGCATTACAAAATACAAGTAATGATAAGATGACCGTTGTATTTTGCACCTATCAGTCACTTCCTAAGATAAAAGATGCACAGAACCCACCTCAGCTGCGAGATCCGGGATTGTTATACAAAATTAATACCCCAGAAAAATGGAAAGCACCTCAATTTGACCTTGTAATTTGCGATGAGGCACACAGAACCACAGGCGTTGAAAAACCTGGAGATAAGACCTCGCCATTCATTCTTGTTCACAACAAGGAACGGATTCGTGGTCAAAAAAGACTTTACATGACTGCGACTGCAAAACTTTATACAGAAGGGATAAAAGCAAAAGCGGCACGTGAAGCACGCGGACTCTTTTCAATGGACGACGAAAATATCTATGGCCCCGAATTTCATCGTCTTAACTTCTACAAAGCTGTTCAGCAGAATTTATTGTCAGACTTTAAGGTTGTGATACTGGCAGTATCGGAAGATTATGCAACACCAAATAGAACAAACGAGTCACGTGCGATACCTATTAGCAGATCTACACAGATATTCGGTTGCTGGCAAGCATTACAGAACCCTGAAAAATGGAGTAGATTACAACATTCTGAAGACACGGAATCTCCTATACAGGATACGTTCTCTAAACAGCTCACCCGTGCAATTGCTTTTACACGCACGATAAGTACCTCAAAGGAAATTACGAATAATTGGAACAATATTATTGAAGATAGCCTGCTCCGATTGCCTGAAGATCAGGAAACGTTTAGAGACTTCCGATGTGAGATCAAACATGTTGATGGTAAAACGCACGCTTTCAAACGAAAAAAACAGATAGAATGGTTAAGAGGAGACAATAAGAATGACGATGTTTGTCGTATCCTCTCCAACGCAAAATGTCTCTCCGAAGGCATTGATGTCCCCGCACTTGACGCTGTGCTATTTATTGACGAGAAAAAATCTGTCATTGAAATTGTACAGGCGGTTGGACGTGTGATGCGTAAAACAAAGGACAAAGAATATGGCTATGTCGTGCTACCCATTGCAATTCCTGAAAGAGCTGATATTAGTGAGATCCTTGATGCCGACTGTTTCTCTATTGCATGGAGTGTTTTGCGCGCACTTCGTTCTCATGATGAAAGATTTAACGCTGAAATCAACAGGATAGATATGAACACAAAGCTTTCAGATCGGATTATCATTGCCCCAATCGGATTTGATGGTGATAGGGAAGATTTTCAACTACCCCTATTTGATCAAGCGACTTTACTGAATGTTATATATCCTAAAATAGTAGAGAAATGTGGCGACAGACAATACTGGGAGACTTGGGCAAAAGACGTAGCCCTAATATTCAAAACCATTGTTTACAGCATTGAAAAAATCTTAGATAATCCTGATACCCAAAATGATATAATGCGTGAATGGTTTGATAGTTTCCACACATCGTTGAAAAAAGTGACAAACGACAGTGTTACACGTGACAATGCGATTGAGATGGTAGCACAGCACATTATAACACATCCAGTATTTAATGCACTCTTTGAGAATTATGAGTTTTCAGAAAACAATCCGATAGCAAAGACACTCAATGAGTTGGTAACAGATTTTTCACAGTTCGGATTCAAGGAAGAAACGCGAGGCTTAAAGGACTTTTACGAAAGTGTTCGGCAGCGTGCAAGTGGCATTGACAACCCCAAAGGCAAGCAAAAAGTGCTAATGGAACTTTATCAGAAGTTTTTTATAATCGCGCTGAAGAAAGAGTCTCAAAAACTCGGCATCGCATATACACCCGTAGAAATTATAGACTTTATGTTGCATAGTGTTGATGAAATCTTACAAAATGAATTCAACTGCTGCCTTAGTGATGAGGGTGTCAATATCCTTGATCCGTTCATAGGGACTGGCACTTCACTTGTTCGATTACTCGAATCCGACCTCATCCGCCCTGAAGACCTTGAACGGAAGTATAGTAAAGAATTATATGCATGTGAAATACTGTCGCTTGCTTACTATATCGCAGCAGTCAATATTGAAGAAGCATTTCGTATGAAATGCAAAGAGCATAACGATTACCAACCTTTTGACGGTATCATTTTAGCGGACACATTTAATCTGAACAAGAAAAATCCTCCATCACTTTTTGAAGAATTGTTTTTAAAGCGCAACAATGAACGGGTTGAACATCAACAAAAAGTTAGTATGAAGGTTATCATCAGTAATCCACCTTGGTCTATAGGACAAAAAAGTGCAACTGACAATAATCCGAACGTAAAATATCCCGATCTTGAAAAACGCATTAAACTCACTTATGCCGCTCGTTCTAAAGCGAGAGCAAAAAATAGTCTCTACGATACATACAAAAAGGCGATCCGATGGGCATCTGATAGGATCGAAAAAGAAGGAATTATTGCCTTTGTTACCCCTGGCTCATGGGTTGACGGAAACGCAGATGCGGGGGTTCGTGCATGTTTGGCAGAAGAGTTCAATTCAGTCTACGTTTTACATCTGCGAGGAGATGCATATACATCTGGCGAGCGGAGACGGGCTGAAGGTGAAAACGTGTTCGGTAATAGTACGCGCACACCAGTTGCTATTACTATCTTAGTAAAAAACTCAAATGCTACACAAGACGGTTGCCATATCAACTATCTTGATATTGGTGACTATCTCAAAAGTGAGGAAAAATTAGATAAACTGCGCAAGGCGATATCAATAAAAGGATTTACTGATTGGCAGACAATCACACCTAATAAACATGATGAATGGATAAATCAACGCAATGAGGCATTTGAAAAGCTCTATCCGTTAGGATCCGAGGACGCGAAAAAAGGTAAGACAGACGACACAGTCTTTAGGTTGTATTCGCAAGGTTTGGCGACAGGCAGGGATGCGTATTCTTACAATTTTTCTCGCGATGCTTGTGCCAAAAATGCAAGGGGGATGACGCAAACATATCTCGCCGCCCTTTCTGAATTTGAAGCAATTCTTGAGGCAAATCCTGAACTCACAATAAATAAAAAGACATTAGAGGCAGAAGTAATTAAGGTCGCATACCGTCACAACTCAAATCTCAAGTGGGATCGAGAACTCAGGAACAAATTGAGGCGGAAGAAGAAAACAAACTTTTCGGAGGAATACATCCGAAAAGTTGTATATCGCCCTTTTGTAGCTACGAATTGTTACGTTGATCATACATTTATATATATGAAGTTTCAAATGGATAAAATTTTCCCTAATGGTTTGAATGAAAATCGCGCTATATGTGTCCCTGGCACCGGCTCAACAAATTCATTTTCCGTGCTTATGACAGATACGATGCCAGATATGGGTATCAATGCAGGATCACAATGTTTTCCAAGGTATTTCTACCTGAATTCGACAGATATATCAGGCACTACGAACGAACTTCAAGATGTTGACAAACCTCTTGAGCGTATTGACAATATACCTGACTCCACCTTGCAAACCTTCCGATCCTATTATGACGATGACACAATTACAAAGGATGCAATTTTTGACTACGTTTACGGTGTAATGCACGCTCCCGTGTATCAAGAACAGTTTGCAAACAATTTATCAAAAGAACTTCCTCGTATTCCTTTTGCCCCCGATTTCCATGCTTTCACCAAAGCTGGGGCAGCACTTGCGACATTGCATCTCAATTACGAGACATGTGAACAATACCAAGCTTTAAAGATTGAACCTATAAATCAGGACTTATTTTGGGAAGAAAGACCTGAGCATTTTCTATTGAATGAGCGAGGAATGCGGTTTGAGGATAAAACAAAAAAAGACATACTCATCATCAACGAGTACGTCCTATTATCCGGTATCCCGGAAGAAACACATCGGTACACCATTAATGGAAGAACGCCTCTGGAGTGGTTCATAGACCGTTACAAAATTGTGCAAAAAAGCGGTATTACTAATGATCCAAACGACTGGTTTGATAATCCTCATGATTTAGTTGAAGCAATTAAACGCATCGTTTATGTCAGTGTTGAATCTACCAAGATTATTGAGAGTTTGCCTTCTGAGATATCAGCGGATTAAAATAGGGATTTCTGGGATGTTGTCTGCAACTTATTTGATTATTACTAATACCATATCAAGCAACTTTGCAGATTTATATCCTCATACCGCTACCCGCTTCAATCTAATTCTACGGCTTCCGATTAAATTAGGATACTATCTGTTTTGTTTCGTACTATTTGGAATATGTCTCTTTTCTACTCAGCTTATAGAAGCAGCAGAGGATGAAACAATAGGCGCGCAACGTTCTCTATCTTTCAAAGAACAAACAGAATCCCCCGCTTTAACTACTTCACAGACTTTCAGTTTTGACGATGTTTATCGATTAGAACTGGATTTAGATGTTCCTGGGAATATAAAAATAGTTGCTATAGACAGTAACGTAGAAGACAAAGACACAATTAGTGTTACGCTTGAAAAACGTGTGATGGAACACAACGCCCTCCTCACGAAAACCTTTCTGGAAAACATTACCTTAACCGGAGTAAAAGAAGATGGCACACTTCAGTTGAATTCACAACTACCTGCAGAAGTGTTTAAAAAGATATTAGAAGGTCAAAGTGAATTTGCGATAAAAAAGCAGCTCCATTTGAGTTATATAATTAAGACACCACCAGATGTTTCTGTGCAACTTAAAGTAAAGAATGGCGATGTATATCTTCACCATCTCCGAGGAAAGATAAACATTACAAGTGAGATGGGACGGGTGCATCTTGATGAAACGTTGGGGAACTATCATGTTGAAGTCCAGCAGGGAGGCATTCACGGCAAAATTTTATTAGCTCCCGGACAAAACAAAATAAAAACACACAACGGTTCAATTGATCTTACAGTGCTTGATAATCTTGCAGCACCACTGGATTTATCCGCGCTTGAAGGCGTGATTAGGTTACTCCTGCCCAATAATTACGCGGCAGATGTGGAATTAAAGAGTGAGAAACAACTTTATATTATCAATTTGCCATCGGAAATTGATAATAATGTCGGTATCATGAACGGAGGGGGCCCACTGCTCCGTTTAACAGCTACAGAGGCAATTTCAGTTTTACCGAATCCGAGGCTACGAAATCAATCAGAAAATGCTATATCCACAACACAAAACGAGTTGGTATCAACCGCACCGGTGCTATCTATCCCTCAAACCGCACAATCCCCTATTATTGATGGAAATTTATCTGAAACAGTGTGGTTAAATGCTGCGGCACTCACTGCTTTTCAGAATCCTACAGGAACGGAAACAGCCGAAAATCCAACGGATGTCTATTTAATGTGGGATAAAGAAAACCTATATGTTGGTGCAAGGGTATACATACAAGACACGCAAATTCCGCGTGTATCCCAAACACAACTGGATTCACCGATCTGGGAAGATGAATCCGTTGAAATCCTGCTTGATATGAATCCTGAAACCGAGCCATATTCACACCTTATCGTAAATCCGATTGGCGGCCTCTTTGATCAATGGGTAACAAAGGAAGGTTTCCCAAATTTCCGATTCGCTCCAACTGGTGTGGAACGTGAACCGATAGACGATTCAATAGAGCAGTTCAAAGGTGATAGTTCTTGGAATTCACATGCCAAAGTTGCCACCCAAATTAACGTGAATTTCTGGAGTTTTGAAATTGCTATCCCCCGCAAATATGAGCGAAAAAACGAGGCAGGAACTTGGCTTTTTAACATCCACCGTAAAGCACAATTAAAATCAGTAATTGGTGAAGATTTAAACCCAAGCACCCAGTATGAATACAGCTACTGGTCCCCGATGTATGATGAGGAGTATCCGTGGTGGCCGCATTGGAAAGAGGGGATGGGAAAACTAAAATTAGGCGCTGAGCAATCACCGATCTCAGCATCTTATGAAGTTTCGGAAAAATACAAAATTAGTGCAGTTGAAATTGAGGGTAACAAAACAATTCCAACGGAGGTTCTGTTAGAAAAAATTCCGATAGCGCCCGGTAATACCTTTACAAACGAACAACTTACCCGGTTGATTGTAGAATTAGAAAACTTTGATTGGTTCCAAGAGGTGCAATTGAAGACAACTGTCTTGGAGGGCGAAGAACCAAAATCCCTACCGATTGATCTATCTGGTGCTGCTATCAAAGATACTGAATCTGATGGCAAAATTGGTAATCTTCCAAAAACCGAACCGGTAAAAGTAACTGTGCAAATTAACATTACCGAGGCACCAGTGAAGTTTGCAAGCGAAATAAAAATCAACGGTCATAGGAGCTTTCCAGCACAATTCATCAAAAATTGGTTTGACCTATCACCAGGATATTTTGCTGAAACAAATATAAAGTTGAAACAGCAGATGATAGCCGATTTTTATATTAACCGTGGTTTTCCATTTGCAAAAGTTACACACAAATTTATCAATAATGTGCTACAGTATCATGTCAACGAAGGATATTTAGATGAAATTCAATTTATTGGAAACCGGCGAATCTCACGTTCTGAACTCAAATCTGCACTCAATATAAATACTGACGAGGTATATTTTCACTCACTGGGACAAGCAAGAATCAATCAATTGCGTAAAGAACTTAGTAAGAATAACGAGGCATTCAAATCAATTCGTGATTGGCATGTGCAACGCGAAGGAGGCAAAAACATGCTGATAGTTGATATTGAAGAAGAGCCGTTTATAAAACCGGGATGGTATCCTATTGTTGGTTTCAACCGTGTTCACGGATTAGTACTCGGCGCGGGTGGAACACTTTCAACGCATTTCACCGGTGAGGAACAACTGTTCGGTTCAATCAGTGGCGGATTTTCCAGTAAAATTTTAAACTATACTCTCGGAGTTGAGAAAAGTTTTTTTAAACGTTTCCCCTTAGCAATGGGTGTCGGTATTTTCAAACTGACAGACGTTAGTTCTAAAGCCTATCGTCTACTCCCTACTGAAGCGAATCTCAGCGCTGCGGTTTACGGTTTTGCTCTTGAAGATTATTATCAACGTCAAGGAGAACAAATTTGGATTGCCCAAACGTTTGGAACATCTTCTCTGTTGCGACTTGAATTTACACAAGAAGACCACGATAACTTGTCCAAATCAACTGATTGGAGTTATTTTGACCGCAATCTACTTAAGCGCGGTAATGCGCGAATTGAACATGGACATCTAAAAGCAATTTCCCTCGATTATACGTTCGATACTCGCGACCGAAAATCAACTATGACGCGTGCGCAAAATCTTGGAAGCCACCTGTTACTGTGGCCAAATGAACGGACAAGACGTGGATGGCGCGGGCATTTCGGAATGGAAATGGCAGGTGGAAGCCTTGGAGGAAAATGGACCTTTAACTTTTACAAATTTGAATTGGTTCGCTATACGCCCTTGTTTGGACCGCATCATTTGAATATCCGATTTTCCGGAGATTATTCGGACACGCTTTTGCCGAGACAACGTCTGCTCTATCTCGGTGGGGCAACTACTTTGCGTGGATACAATTTTAATACATTCGCTGGGGATAAGCGAATTCTTCTCAATATAGAATATCGTTTTTTACAGGAAACCCGTTTTAACACTGATATAGATGCTGTCTTCGGGTGGGCATTGAGTTCTTTTTTTGATACAGGACAAGTTTGGCAGTCTGATGAAAATCCGTTTTCTAACTTTTCCTTAGCGGCGTTTAAATCCTCAATCGGTGCAGGAATATCGTTTTTCATTAGTCCGCCGGAAGATTTTCAACCCCTTAGTGTTTCGGTTGAAATTGCCGTTCCACTCAATGTTGAGTATTCGTTACGTACACCGAGAATAATTTGGCGTTTGGAACGAATGTTTTAGTCTTATAGAGATATGCGAATGCTTTTGGTATGTGTAAGCAATAATATAGAATGGTGAAAAATGAAAACTACGCTGTTACATGAAGTACATCGTAAACTTGGGGCAACCTTTGGTGAAAGACACGAAGGTTGGAACTTGGCAGTCCAGTTTACTGGTCCTGTTTCTGAACACGAAGCTGTTAGAAACGGTGTCGGCATTGCTGATATTTCATATTATGGGACTCTCAGTTTAACTGGAGAGGATCGGGCAAAATTTTTGCACCGTCTCATCTCTAACGATGTAGAAAACCTTGCAGATGGGGAGGGAAATTACGCCACACTTTTGACGAATCGTGGTAAAATAATCGCGGATCTGAGAGTATATATCTGTGGAGATGCAATCTATATCAGTACTGCACCTGAATGCACTGAAGATGTTTTTGCGGAATTGGACAAGTACATTATTGCAGATGATGTAGAACTTACTGTGGACACGGACAATTTTGGGGCAATTGCCGTCTATGGACCGAAATCTACAGAACTGGTTCAATCTGTCTTAAATGCAGAGGATCTTGGCGGTTTATCAGAGTATCATTCCCGATCCTACTTATTTGATGGATACTGGGGCGTTTGTGTAGGATCGAATACTGTGGGAGAATGTGGATATCATCTCTACATTTCAACCGATAAGTTGGAGACATTATGGAAAAGGTTAATGGCTGAAAGACCGGATGTTGTTCCTATCGGATGGGATGCGCTTGAATCACTTCGGATTGAAGCAGGCACACCAAGATATGGCACAGAATTAACCGATTCGGTTATCCCACTTGAGGCAGAATTAGAACACGCCATTGATTTTGAGAAAGGCTGTTATATTGGTCAAGAAATTGTAGCACGTATGAAGTATCGCGGCCACCCGAACCGTCTATTGCGCGGAATTGAAATTGACGCGGAAAATCCTGTACAACAAAACTCAAAAATTTTCAATGGAGAAAAAGAAGTCGGATGGGTTACAAGTTCAGCCTATTCACCACTACTCAAAAAACCGATTGCTTTAGGATACGTCCGAATGGCGTTTACAGAACACGGTAGTCGGATTCAGATTGAAACTGCGGATGGGCGCGTTAATGGGACAGTTGTTGGGCTGCCATTTTTATCCCATGAAGCTCGGATATAGAAATATGGAACATGCGATTTAGTGGTTCGCTCGCTAAATATTTATTGTCCATAAACTTGCGCAATAGGTTCACCGGACATCGCTAAGAAATTACCGAATTAAATAATCTTCATAAAGTTTGCGGGACAGAAGTGTCCCATTAATTATAGGTTTTACTATAGTGAAAAATCAATATCGCATTTTGGGATCATAAACTGTGTCTATAATTGGACATACAACACTGATAGGGGGTAAATTCAATAAAAATGATAAGCAAAAAGTTTTATTTTCGGATAGCTTTTTTGCTTTTACTACCGATACTTGCAGGTGGGTGTGGTTTAAGCAAGTTATCCAAAATCCAACAGGAAAGTGACTTAACAGTGGTAGAAACCACTCTTGAAAAGAATCTTAAAACACTTGAACGTTTAGCAAAGTTAGGGAATAAGTCTCTGATTGTTAAAACTGCCCGCGCCTTTTCGTCTTACAGCGGATTTCTTGAAGATAGGATGGAAGAGGCAGAAATTGCGGGTGATACTGAGACAGCAGAGGAGATGCGTGCCCAAGCGATTGTGCACTATGCACGTTCTGAAATGTATGCGTTCAAGGCACTTGCAAAATCAAACAAAATCTTTAACAAAGCAAGAACTATCGGCATGGAAGTGTTCGAAAATCTGCTTCAGAAAGTGAAGCCGGAAGATGTAGAACCGCTGTTTTGGGCAGCTTATGCAGTCGGACGTGGGATTAGCCTGCAGAAAGATGACCCGATGCAAGTGATCGATCTCGCCCGTGTGGAACTGATGATGCGGCGTGTCCTTGAATTAGACGAAAAATTCTATTTCGGTGGTGCACATCTGTTCTATGCTGTCTATTACGGTGATCGATCCCCCGCAATTGGGGGAGATCCAGAAAAGGCAAAAGAACATATTGATAAGGTTGATGAGATTAATGATGGTAAGTTCCTGATGAGCAAGTTCTTTTTGGCAAGATACTACGCCTATCCAAAACAGGATGTGGAACTTTACAAAAAATCGTTACAGGAAGTTATTGATGCACCGTCCGATATATTTCCTGGAGAAGAAGCAGCAACATCGTTAGCAAAATCGCGTTCAAAACGTTGGCTCTCACAGGTTGACATGCTTTTTGATTTAGAATTGATAGAAGGAGAAATTGAATAATGTGTAATAAAACATGCAATAAAATTCGCGCCGTTGGGATTGTAAGCGCGCTTTTCGTTATTTTCGGGACGTTGTGTCTACCTATATCCCTTCACGCTGTCAAGGTCGAGTCTATTAAATTCGCTACACTTGCGCCGAAAGGGTCAACTTGGATGAACAATTTCGATGCGATGGGCAAAGAGATTTTGGCAAAAACAGGCAGTCAAATCGAGTTGAAATTCTTTCCAAATGGAATACAGGGAGACGAACTTGTTGTAATTCGTAAAATGCGTGCTGGGTTACTTCATGCAGGGGCTATGACTGCCACAGGGCTTGGCGAAATACAGAAAGAAGTGCTAATTTTTCAACTACCCCGATTGTTCAAAACTTACGAAGAACTGGACTATGTTCGCGATCATCTACGTGAAGATTTAGACAAAGCCTTTTTGGATGCAGGTTATGTTTTAATCGGAATGGGTGATATCGGATATTATTACATTTTCAGTAATCATCCGATTCGCACTATTGCTGACCTCCAGTCACCAAACGTTAAGATGTGGGCACGAACAAGTGACAAGATCGGGCTTGAATTTTATAAAAGAGCGAAAATCGCGACTGTTCCCAGGGAAGTTACAAAGGTGTTGCAATCCCTTTATACGGGGCAGATCAATGCGTTAACCGCATCACCGTATGTCACAGTAGCACTGCAATGGAGCCAAGAATTTAAATACATGACGAACTTACCGGTAAGTGTTGGTGTGGGGGCAACAGTGATTACAAAGAAAAAGTTTGATCAACTTACATCTGAGCAACAAAAAGTCCTGCTTGAAGCTGGTGAAAAATATCAGAGTAAGTTGATTCAGGCTATTCGGAAAGATAATGAGGAATCGCTTGAGGCACTTAAACAGAAAGGGGGGATTCAAGTTGTAGAGTTTAGAGATAGTGCGCTTGCGGCTTGGGATGCCATTGCTGTTGAAACCCACAACGCACTTGTCGGTCAAATATACTCGCAAGAGTTTCTTGATAAGATTAACGCACTATTGCAAGAGTATCGGGAAAAGAATACCAATTCTAATAAATAACATACTCGTATAGCTTGCTGAAGTAGACGGGTTCTTATGAACTCGTCTACTTTTTATAGTTTGATTTTGAATTTATAGGGTTAGGACTGTAACCTTCTCAAAAGTCAGTTTCCAGAAAACTTTCGATTGCGCCTTCCTCCCACTCTCCATAAGTATCCGGGTCATCAAGAAATTTATGCCAGGCCATGTTCAACAGCGCGACTGGAGAGGTAAAAGTTGATTGGGACTGATGGTTGGAAACTTCTGATTCCAAGAATTCGCGCGGTGATGTTTCCGTAAGCATATCATCCAGTTTTTGTTGGATCACGGGAAGAAATGATTGGTTGTAAAAACCACCGTAGTCCTCAATGATTCCCAGAGCTGTGGCAACTTCGTTCCATTTCTCTTCTAAATCGATAGCCACCCCAACATAACCTGTTTGTCTGGCCCGATCTGCAAGTAGATGGATACGGATCCAAGCAACGGGGTGGCTGCTGCGTCCGAGTTCTTCTACAGATAAGTAGTATGCAGTCCTCCCAAGTATTCTGAGATACATTGAAAACGCGTAAGCGAAGGAGGGACCACTCATCATGAACCCTACTGCGTCACAATAGAATTCTTGTGTCCAAGTATACCATTTTTGTACAATTACTTCCCGATTTTGCTCCTGTATCTCTGTATATTTGTCATCTCTGTCCACTGCAAGTGGAAGCAAACCTCCGATTGCTGCTTGTAACTCACGGACCAGATCGTTCATCTCCTGTTGATGATACCTGTAGAGCAAATGCCCAAACTCATGAAAGAAAATTGGTAAGTTAAGCAATCCTTGTTGGGCAGCGCAGGGTGTGAAGTAAATGCTGGGTTCAATCGGCCAAATGCTAAATACTCCATCCCCGACTGCTACCGGAATATTTTCCGTTTGGGAATGCGTAGTGTGTAGCCACAACAACAACTTTAGGGGTAAGCGATCTGAAGTGCGAGCACGGAGAATAGGACTTGCCTGATGCTGATTGAGAATCGCAAAATCGTTAGCTATGCTCTGGGTTCTGCTCAAAATATCTTTCAGAAGATTTTCCTGTCTATACTCAAGGTACCTGATATTCTCAAGAACCCTTTGGTGAATATTCTCACATACGTTAGTAACCCACATCGCATAAGGTTTGAGTTCATCCGGGATGCTAGACTGCGTATCTATCAGGTCACACTGTAACTTCTCAATCTCATTACGCAAAGCAATATTGTTCTGTTTAAGGAGGTCTTCCAATTAAATTCCTCCTAATAGAACTTCCGTATCAGTAGCTAAATGTTCCTCAAGGAGCATCCGAAGTTCTTCCAAAACGAGCAGAATATCCTCCCTATCTGCTTCCTTGTCAGAATAGATCAGTTCAGAAACATCTGAAAGTTTGCCCTGAAGAGAAGAAGACTGAATTCGATAATTACGTTTCGCATCAATAAAATTCTTTATGAATTCGCTTCGACGCTCATTAACCCCCAGCAGGGGTTTCATCTCTTCCTTCTCAGCCCGTTGAACTATAACATCTAATTCCTTGAAAAAGTATTTCAGTGCTTCTTTAGCCGTTGCTACCTTCTTTGCACTCTTCAAATCGGCACGCCCAACCATTTCTAATTTAATGTGAATAGATACGGTATTAACAGCAGAAAGTATTTTTTGATTTTCGTGAAAACTTTGAACAGCTAACTCTTGAGGTTTCATGTTTTCACTCCTATGTTGATATTTTCAACGTTTTGCGATGTTTCACTTATTAAACCCGTGAAACTTTCTTGTAAAGCATGATTCTTTGTACACATCATTAGTCTGCTTAAGTTCAAGTGGAGATTCTCCTTGGAACTTCCTGCGAATCACGTCTTTTAAGTTCATCGTCTGTCCGCTTAAGTTCAAGTGGCAACCGCTGTGCAACATTGGGATTGGAATAATTGAGATGTGTTGAAGCGTACACTGACTTGGTGACGCAAATCATGTCAATATTATCACTCCGTGCCTCTATCATGACAGGATCGACTGTCCCTTGATACCGCGTGGGTGCTCCAGTCATAGCAAGCACAACTCTGCGACTGTCTAAGAAAAATCCATCTCCCTCAAGTATTTGTTCAACTACATTTAACTCCTTTTTTTCCCAAAGTCGAAGCTTTTTCGCTATACTCTTATGGAAATCTACTACATCTATTTGTATTGATTCCACAAGGATCTCTTTTTTAATTAACTCATCCTTTGCGTTGTTGATACCAAGTAATTCGCGCCCACATTCGCGTCCATCGCGTAAAACGAGTACAGAACTAAGCGTTTGAAAAGCACCTTGTTCTGCCGCCTTTTTGATGAGTTTGACAATTTCTTCATGTAAAACAACATCGTTAATCGTTTCATGCTTTGAGTCAATTTTTCGTTTTACAACCGTTCTTATGGAAAAAGACGGATGAAAAATTAAGAAAGACAGCGCAAAGTCTTTTTTATTTCTTCCAACATCAATTGCGAGATGAGCGTCATAAGGCAGTTCATCCTTTAACCCCCAAGGGACACAATCCATCTGTTGTAAGACATCAAGAGTAATCATCTCTATAAATGAATTCCAATTTCGATCGGCTTTAGGGTGTTGCCGATGGTCATGGTTATCTGTATACATGAGCTGGCTAAATTTATTTTTCAGTTCTCTAAATGTGATGCGCTTGACCCGCCAGTTAGGTAATTCGTGGGCGACTTTGTAATAGGTTTCAGGGGCTTCGTCATCAAATACAAATACTACTATCCCAGGTTTGTATTGTCGATTGAGTTTCGGAAAAACTTGATCTAACGTTTCATACGGCACAAACTCTGGGGTAATCAACGTTTGGGTCAGTTGCTTCAGGTGTTCGGTAACATCCATGATTAGGCGGCGGTGTAAATTTTCTTTTGCATTTTTTGGTATAGCAAAGTAGACAGTCCTCTCAATCGAAGGAGGAGCATACAAACAACTGAATTTATGTAGTAAACGGAGTCGTTGACGGTAATGTTCTTGAAATTCTTTATAATCCCGTTTATGAGGTGTTGGTAAAACATTTTCATCCTTAAACAATAATGTAGGTGGAAACAGTTTAATGGTTTTAATATCTTCAGGTTGCCAGAAATATCCCGTTACCTGAGGTTTCCCGTGCCCTAATAGATCGGTTCCGAGGCGTTGCCAAAAATCGTTGATAAGATTAACTCGATCCTCTGGAGCAATCTTGTCTATCTGATTCAACGATCTCGGAAGTGAATCATTCATTACGCGTAAGCGGAGCAATTTTGCAGCAACAGGTCGTGGTTGGTCCATACCCCTAAATGATACCATCGCTACGCTGTCATTAGGATCAATATTTAATTGAGGTTGATTGTGTTTATAATATTCAAGCAAGGAGTTATAGGTCTGTCCATTGACATTTAGGGGGCCAGTTGTTGCACAAGTAACTCCTTGTAAGAATTTGTCAAAATAACATTTTCTCTGCTTATTTCCTAAATCATATAGCAATGTTCCTTTTTGCCCCCGTTGCCGTTGACTTAAAAATCTAAAATCTTCTTGCAGACATCGTTGATCATGATCTGAGATGTTGTCCCGAAAGTATTCTGCTACAGTCTTGTGAGTGAGGAATGCCGTGCTAATGTCGACTGAAATTCCAACGCCGACACTTTGGATCGGAAGTGCCGAAACCTCAAATCTTCTATAGACATCAATATCTTTGACCGTTTTGAACGGCTTTATGTCCTGAAAAATACGTGGACTATCAAAAGTTAACATATTCAGACGTTGTTTTATTTGGATTAGAATGTGCCGTTCAATGAGTTGGGTGAGTAACGATGCGTCGTTTACAGAGGTTGAAAATTGAATCTGTTGATTTTTCCTTCCATCCTCCACCTGGACAATCCAGTTGTCTTGCTTCACTTCAAATGGTGGAAAGACATTCTGTGTGAAAACAACAATCTGTTCTCGTTCCCGACAAAAAGCAGCAGCTAAACCTCGATTTGCAAATTGATTGCATACCCTTTCCAATATTTCTGCTGAAGGGTTAATTGTTATAATCTTTGCACATCTTGTCCAAAGATACAGATTTGCTCCGGGTTGTACAATGCGAATATTTGTTTCAGCCATCTATCTTTACTCCTTTGGGCAAATTTCTTGGAATTGACATAGTTCACAGATCTTCGGTTGAGCACAAGGTGTAAAAGCCTCTGCTATTCCGCGTACACCGTACCCGTCCGCTTCCCGCATCCGATCCAAGTCTTGAAGAATTCGAGCTTCAACTCGTCCCAGATATTTCTCATTCACATTAAATGTGGAAACAGTATCGTCAGCTAAATGCACGCGGTGAGGTATTATACAATTAACCAGACGTTTGAATTCCTGTTTTGCCCACCACGCGTAAGCGAGCATTTGCAAACTATTATCATTACTGCCTGATTTTCCGATTTTCCAATCAACTATCACAAATCTATCGTTCTCCCTGTAAGCGAGATCTATTCCTCCTCTCAAAGTAAAATTGCCTTCTTTAAAACGTGAGTTCGGAAAAAGATTTAAGGTTTTAGAGCAAGCGATGTCTCGGTGATCTGCTGATATTCCGGCAAGTTCAAAGAGGGCTTCTTCTCTAAATAGGTATAAGCAATCAATGCCGCCACCATATTTACTTGAAAGTTGATAAAACTTCTATGTCGTGTATGTTGGAGTTGCGTTTGCGTTTTTATCTCCTTGATAACTGATTCAATGAGCATCCGTTTCTTGAGCAGCATCGCATCAAAGTCTGATAAAGGTTCCGGCTTCATATTCTTGCGAACCTTATATATCAAGTCAATGTCTTGGGAGCGTAAGTATTCACGCAGGGTTTGGGAAATATATCCCTTATCCGCAAAGAGTTTGCCAAACAGACCGGCTACCATCTGCGGCACAACTTTCCGGTCATCTGTCGTGGCGGGTGTGAACTCAATACCCAAAAGTTCGCCAGATGTGTTGATACTCAAATGAAGTTTGAACCCATAGAACCAACCGACAGAGTTTTTGCTAAGTGATGCTTGTTCAGCAAAGACTTTGTGTGTCAGAATACGGCGATTGTGGCAGACCGGTATAGGTGTAGAATCAACAAAGGAGATACCATCACAGGTGCCAAAGCGTGTGTAAAGATAAACAGACAATGGTTCAAGCACTTCTTGTTGAAGTTCCACAAAACGATTGTAGCTCACCAAGTTCGGGAAGGCCCATCGCAAATAGTGTCGCACGTGTTTTTCATAATAATCTTTCAATGTTTGATATCCGCTTTGATGAAAAAGAATAAGGATCGTCATCACCTCACTGGGATGTAAAGTGCGCGAGCGTCCCCGCTTTTCAGGGCGTTGGCTTGCGGGCAGTTGATGCGCTGCTTTATATTTTTCATACACAATTAAAAAGTCGTCAATTTCACAAAAAAGTGATACAATAGTCATTAGAGAACTCCTTGATAAAGTATGGATTACTTCATTATACTAAAGGGGTTCTCTTTATACCATAAATACTTACTTTTTTTCCGAACTCAC
>PYJA01000061.1 GCA_003635185.1 Candidatus Poribacteria bacterium
CTATTGATTACCGAGCGATATGATTAACACTACGATATATTATAACATACTTAGTTGTTATGTGTCAAATATAGTATTGTATACCTTTAGTAATACCAAATTAACGCGATTCGCCTCGGTAAGTGTGGTTTCCTAACCGTTGATTTGGGGTATTCTGGCTGACTCCAATAAAACAAGATAAATCCTGTTAATTTGGTATTATTGATTATCACCTGAGATTAAGGAGTAGGTACTTCGGTTTGGTGAGTCCATCTGTTGTTTCGCTTCTCTCGGTGACTTCTTGAATTTCTGCGGTGTACTCTCTGCTCAATGTCGCGTTTTTCATAGTCTCATAAGCTTCGTCTGCAATATATCCAGTATAGGTCTGTTCTACAGTTTCTATTTCAAATATTTTGGATCTTAGTAAGACACCGATTAAAGCACCAGTTATAGTAAATGGTAACGGCGGTCCTTTCGGTTTAAGATCAAGATATTCGCCGGGCATTGGAAGCATATCCTCAGGTATTTGATCTAATTGAAGAAAATCTGTCTGGATTGAGGCATGTTCTTCGTATGGGACCTTTACTTGAATTGCATAAGGATCTTCAGAACAGACAAATGCGTCGTGAAGGTCAATTGTGCCAGATCGGATAAGGTTAAGCCGCTCAATGGAAACTGCAACACAGAGCCACGTTAAAAATTGGTCGTCTTCGGCAGCTGCCACAACCAGGTAAAAATGCCCTGAGGCGTTTTTGCAGGAGTAAAGAACAGGTTGATCGTAGTATTCGTATACTTCTACAATATCGAGTTTGCCCAACTCTGGAATATTGAGTACATCAAGCATTTTATACACCTTTTCTTTATTACCTTCTACATCTTATTCACGTATTACTTTAAAAACAAGCCAAGGTTCTACTCCAATGGGTATCCACCATGTGTGATGAGATTTTTCATAAGATGATGTATGTTGAATTACACCAAGAGTCGGATTGAGTTCACCTTTAGCTGTCTTTCTATTTCTTAAGTGCCCTATTCTGTTCTTAAGTCGCTCAAAGAGTCGAGGAATATCTTTCGGATCAGTATAAACGGAAACCCCACTGATTCTGATGTTTGGTTCAGGAAATCTACCTGGAAATTCTTCCCAAGTAGATAAGAAATCTTCTGCTTGTGGCGGATTGTGTTTCACAAGCCGATAAACTGTGCCTGAAGCAGGTTCAGCTTCCACAGGTGGACAGTTTTCTGGATAAAAGTCTGGCCATTCCAACTCGGTAGTCCTTTCGTTTTGCATGTTATTGATTACCGAGTGTGGTATTTATTAACACTTCGATATATTTTAACATACTAATTTATTTAATTTCAAATATAATTTTGTAAGTATTTACTAAACGCACGGATCTTATAATTTAGGTATAGAATACGTTATTTTTTGATAAAAGTCAAGCCTTTCCGAATTTCCGAAAATCTTGATTCAGACAGTAAAGGAGTTTATCGGGATTACAATTTCTCATGACTATAGTCTATCGCATCCTTCATATATTTCAACGCAGCGTAAATCTGCGGCAGTTCCTCAAACCCATAAGAGATGCGGAATTGCTGTTTTCCAATGTCAACCATATCACCATTCGGATGGACGCAGTATTCACCGGGAATGTAAATCACTTTGGGATGTGGATTCTGTGAAGGTCCATCTATGTCTGCCTGCCCGGTTGTTCGCGTTAGAAACTTGAAAAAATCGGAGTTTGTATCGGTTGCGATGTTTGCAAGTGTCAGGTAATAATAGAATCCTGCACTTCCACCACGGCATTCTTCAACATTATTGCCAAGCAATTCTGTTATCCACGTTTTGACTTGTTTTGCCTTCTCCTGATACCCCTTATTGACTTTCTCAATTTGTGTTTCAATACTGTTATCAAGCAGATAACTTGCTATTTCCTGATTGATAAGTGGTGCGCTGAAACCGATGTCGCTTGTGCGTTGGATGATGCTATCAAGGAATGCACCTTTAGGACCGATGAGGTAGCCGATGCGTAACCCAGGGGCAAGTATCTTTGACAACGTGCCGATCTCATATACAATACCGAGTTCATCGTAGCACAACGCAGATTCCAGAGGTTCAACGGTGCTGTCATGCACAAGGTCGCTGTAGGCATTGTCAAAAAAGAGCGGGATTTTTCGTCCGACTTTGTGCGAAAGTTCGGTTACAATCTCAACGAGCTGCCTCTTTCGGTGATTAGAGAGAATGGTGCAACTTGGGTTGTTAACCGTCACAACATAGAAAAATTGGATAGCCGTTTTCCCACTTCCTAACGCCTCTAATTTTCTCTTTAAAAGAGTCGTTTGAAGTCCTTCATTGTCCTCCGGTATTGCTACAACGGTAAAGCCTTTTCTATCAAGATCGTTGCAATAGATATAATACATCGGATCAGCAGTGAACACAATGCCCGCGGGGAGTAGATGCGTAATGCTCTCCAACAGACTGGTCGCGCCGTTAGCACCGATAACAATGTCTCTCGTGTTAAAAGTGTCTTCTGTTATGCCGCCAATTCTATTGTCAATATGGAATTTTTTGATTGATTCAATCAAGTTTGGAGAGCCTTGCGCACCACCATAGTTGAGGGATGCACGGTACTTTTGCGGATTAGCAAGAACCGCTTCGCAAGCGATTAGAATTTGTTGACGTGGAATTGTGCTTTCGTTGACATAACCCACACCGAGATTAATATCATATCCATCTCGAAAACCGATAGCAAAATCGGTCATCATTCGGTTTACGGGTGATGGAATACTTGAGGCTTTTCCGTATTCAGAAAGCAAAACATCGCGAATTTTCATTTTGGTTGTTGAAATCCGCCTATTTATAGTAAATCCCGGAGGGCAGATTCAAGCGTGCGATACTGGAATTCGTAGCCGCTCGCCTCTGTTTTTTTAGGCAGAACGTTTTGGCTTAACAAAACAAAGTCGGCAAATTCACCCATCATTAACTTCAACCCGAACGTGGGAACAGGAAAAATCGTTGGTCTTCGGAGAACCTTACCGAGCGTTTTTGTGAACTCAATATTTCTAACGGGAGTAGGTGCTGTAGCGTTCAATGCACCACTAATGTTTTCATTTTCCAAAGCGTGTACCACAATGCCGACCACGTCATCAACGTGAATCCACGACATCCACTGATTACCGCTGCCAAGCTTACCGCCGACCCCCATTTTAAAGGGCGGAAGCACCTGTTCCAAAAGTCCTCCACCTATACCAAGCACAAGTCCGATGCGGACCGAAACAACACGTGTGCCATATTCACTCGCTTTATGTGACTCCGCTTCCCATTCTTGGCAAATTTCAGCGAGAAAATCAGTGCCTGCAGGCGATTCCTCTGTCCAGCTTTCGTCTCCGCTATCACCATATAACCCAATTGCTGACGCACAAACAAGCACATCAGGTTTGGTTTCGGCATCAGCAAAGGACGCAACAAGGTTACGTGTAGAAAGGATACGGCTGTCTCGTATTCTCTGTTTTTTCTCGGCGTTCCACCTGCCAGCTATCGATTCACCTGCCAGGTGGATGACCGCTTGCACATCGGATGTTGCCTCTGAAGGCAGCTGCTCTGTTTCGGGATTCCAACCGTGGGTTTCTTGGACAGATTGTAATTTAGTTTTGGCACGTTCAGGGTCGCGAGACACTACATGCACTGCGTAGTCTTTTTCGCGGAGGGCATCACAGACTCGGCTTCCAATGAAACCGGTTCCCCCTGTGACCAGGACATTTTTCATCGTTTTCCTCCATTGAGGTTTATTTTGAAAGCTCAGCAATGGTATCTTCCAGCTGCCGATAATCGTCTATCACGGCATCGCTGAGTGTATCATCTGTTTCTGTTTTGTTGAATCCTGCGAATCGAATTGCTTTCATACCAGCATTTTTTGCACCCACAATATCTGTCCGCACAATATCCCCAATATGTACCGCATCTTCCGGTTTAGCGTTTAGCTGCTGCAGGGTAGAATTGAATTGCACGACTTCGGGCTTTGTCCGCTCCGTTTCATCGGAGAATGTGAATGCCGAAAAGTAATGCAGAATTTCGTCACGTTCCATTAGTTGCCGTGCATAACTGCCTGGTGTGAGAGCAGAATCTGATATAATCCCCAGCGGATAATCTTCACTGAGTCTTGCCAGTACCGGCTTAATATGCGAAATAAGAATAGGCGGAGATGCTAAAAACGCATTGCCAAGACACACAATCAGGGAAGCAATTTCTGTCTCATCCAGCGTAAGTTCAAGTGTTTCAGCAAATTTCAGCATGCATGTTTGGACAGATACGCCTCTGTGTTGATGCCACCGAGATGTCGCTACCCCATAAGCGTCTTCCATTCCAATTTCTATATCAGACACCTTACAAGAATAACCCTGGTTAATCAAATATTTATGGCAATTATCCACCCGTATAGCCTGACGTTTCTGCCAGTTTGCAAGTGTATCCGCATAAAGCGTTTGCCAAAAATCAAATGTTATTGCTTTGAACATTACTTCCCCTATCTTACATGGATTTCTCTAATTCCTAAACGTATGATTTATTTTATCCTGTGCTAAGTAAGATGTCAAGCGTCAAATGCCAATATGCCAAAAAAACCTTTTATCTTGACTTTTAATCAGAATTTTTATACAATATGTTAAAGACATAAAACAACCAATTAGCAAACTTTCTAAAAAAACGGAATCTGAAAATCCCATCTGTCCACGCGCAACTTTTAGGCAGGTTTGCAAGCAGCGTTTTCAGATAGTTATGTGTTTCTGGACAAATCAGATTTTTGACGAAGGAGATTTCATGTTGAATAAAAATTTGGAGGCAAAACGGACAGCGGCGGTCAAAGAAATCGTGTCTGAAGTTCCCGAAGCCTCGACGTATGCTCCCGTAACAGAGTCGATGGCTAAGGCGACAACGTTAGGTGAAGGAGAAATTGCTGCAGTACTAAAGAGTTTTAGTTCAATGCCGCAATCCACAAATGTTTTTGCAAATCCCGTGTTACATCAGACCGCCGTGGACTGTGGAGGGACGCAAATTACTCTGAATATTCGGAGCTTTGGAATTCGTGGTATTGTTTCAGAGAGTGAGATTATTGCCAACCGACTCAGCCCCGCGTTTGTTATCTTTGCCGGTCTTTTCGGCAGAAGACCTGAAAAACCTTCCGATGATATAGACGAAGCCGCTCTCTTTTCAGAATTAATAGACAAAAAGTTTTATCAGTTTACAGAAACCCGTAGAGAAGGACTAACAGGGAATCAACGCCTCATCAATCAGGTTGCAGATTTTGTTAAAGCCTTCCCAGAAGCAGGACCGGAAGCAGTCATCCAGCATTTTTCAACACTCCGTAAACTGAGTATTCCTAATCAAAAAGGAATTAACAGCACAAGAGATACCGGTTCTCTGTTGCTGGAGTTTATCGGCACGCACATGGAAAACGTTGCATTAGGCACAATCTCTGTCTATATGCGACACCAGTTACGGGAAAGTAGCGCCTTGCACCCACAAGTTCTGGCAATGCGAGCGAACGATCTTATTGCGGAACACCAAAAAAGCGGAAAGACCGCATTCCAAACATGTTATAGTCTCCTTTTAGGTAGAGAAGCAAGCCCGATTGAAGCACATATTTTAGAACGTATGGGCGTTATACAAACACACCACGGCTCCGCGGGTTCAAACGTTGTTGCACGCTATCTCGCTACTTTACATACGGGTGCAGTTTCCGACTTCTTTGTTGCTGCACAGATGGCTTTAGATGGTGACCGACATTTCGGCGCTATTCACGACATGACAGCGTTCATCAATCAGATAGAATCGCTTGGGACCACTGAGAGAGAAGATGCAATTCGCGAACGGATGCGTACGGCACTGCCAACCTTCGGACATCCTGAAATCGCGGCTGCGGGTAGAGCAGATGAAATTCAACAAGATCCGCGCCCTGCGATCTATTTCAATCCCTTCCTGGAGGCAGTTGATGAAGGGGAAATTCAACTGAATGATAGACAGAAAATGCGGTTAGCAATTATGCAACGCATCTACCAAATAGCGTTTATTGAAGGAGTCGTGCGTCCGGGACGTGAAAACGAACCGCCGCTCCGCTTAACCCCTAACACTGATTTTGGCGGGTGGGCAGTCCAAGAAGGATTGGGCATTTATGAAACCGATAGGACATTCCTAACGTACATCTTCCGTGGATTTGGGTGGATGATGGATGCCCGCGAACAACTTCAACTCAAGATTATCCGACCCGTTATCCCGCCAGACCCCGATATTATTCCTAAGCCTTCCGATGATATGACGATTGCGAATGAGGTCGTTGCACTACACAATCGGATGGCAGGAGCAAATACATTTGACCAATAGGAAAAACTTCGGTCATGAGTCCCCTATTAAATAGAAATGTGAGCTGAACATATAGAGATTCTGTGCGAATCAGAGAGGAATCCCAGTGATTGAATTTGACCAATTAACAGTCCCAACAGAAGGTGAAAAGATAGAGACATCCAATGGACATAAGGTTGTCCCAAACAAGCCGATTATTCCTGTTATTGAAGGTGATGGCATTGGGCGAGACATTATGAAAACGACCCGTCGTGTCGTTGATGCGGCTGTCCAAACCGCGGACGGTGGCAAAAATCAGATTGTCTGGTTTGATGTATATGCTGGCGAAAACGCCATGGCTAAATACAACGAATGGTTGCCACAAGATACCTTCAAGGCGATTGAGCATTTCCGTGTAGCACTGAAAGGACCATTGACCACCCCTGTCGGTGGCGGTTTTCGTAGTTTAAACGTGACGTTGCGTCAGGTGCTTGAACTTTATGCGTGTGTGCGTCCGGTCCGTTACTTTCAAGGTGTACCCGCCCCTGTCACACATCCTGAAAAGATGGATGTTGTTATCTTCCGAGAAAATACTGAAGATGTTTACGCTGGTATTGAATGGGAACAGGGGACACCAGAAGTGAAAAAGGTTATTGATCTGCTCCGCTCAGAAATGGGAGTGGAAATCCGAGAAGACTCTGGTGTCGGCATTAAACCGATAAGCATTTTCGGGACGAAACGTTTGGCACGCATGGCGATTCAATACGCTATTGACCACGGCAGACGCAGCGTTACCTTTGTCCACAAAGGGAATATCATGAAGTTTACTGAAGGGGCTTTCTGTGCATGGGGATATGAACTCGCAAAAGAGGAATTTGCTGATATCACCATTACGGAAGCGGAACTCTATGACGAATATGATGGTAACGTCCCAGATGGTAAAATTATCGTCAATGACCGAATTGCGGATAGTATGTTACAACAGATTTTAACACGAACCGATGAATACGATGTGATTGTTACGCCCAATTTAAACGGAGATTATCTTTCCGATGCGGCGGCAGCACAAGTCGGTGGAATCGGCATGGCACCGGGTGGCAACCTCAACGATGAGGTCGCCCTCTTTGAGGCGACGCACGGCACTGCACCTAAATATACGGATCAGGATGTCGTCAATCCGAGTTCACTTATCCTTTCTGCTGTGATGATGCTGGAACATATCGGTTGGCAAGCAGCTGCTGACTTGATTATTTCAGGATTGGAGAAGACTATTCTCCAAAAGAAAGTAACCTACGATCTGGAACGGTTGATGGAGGGTGCAACAAAAGTTCGCACATCTGAATTTGGTGAAGCAATTATTGAAAACTTTCAGTAGAAACATTCTGTTACGGTTTACAAGAGAACAACAGATGTCATTAAAAACTAAAATTATACTTAGTGTAAGTTTGTTAGCAGGCATCGGTTTTGTAATGGTGTATGTGATCTATTATCTTCACAAACGTATTTTGGAGGAAGTTATTGCAATTCGTAAGCAGGGCGAGAGGTAAATATCCTTGTATAGACGCACCATATATGCAAGAAGCAAATCATGAAAAAGTGGAATGTGAAAATGTAGACCCGCCAACGATTTTGGACTCACAAATGTCAAATAACTTACAAATACCATTCAATTTTGAGGGAAACGGTGCATTAGACAACCCTTTATCCCCTGAAAGCTATAAAGGGTTCGCTGGATTCCACAAATATTGGGGGAAAAAACCTATCGAGGTATGGCGGTTTCTGATAGAAAAACTGGCGTTACCCCATGATATTGTTTTAGACCCTTTCCTCGGTTCAGGGCTCATCGCGAAAGAGTGTGTCAACCACAATTGCAGGTTTATCGGTTTTGATGTCAACCCAATTAGTATTGAGTTAACAAAACTTTATCTACATCCTCCAAACTACATAGATTTGGGAAAAGCTATTTATGAAATTGAAAATCGCGTAAAGCCATTAATCAATTCTATGTATCAATTATCAGATGGAAATATAGCGACACATTTATTGTGGAACAATGACCAGATAACGCGAGTTTGGACAAAGAACGGAAGCAAAAAAGTTGAGCTTAACCTCACAAAGCTGGAACTGGAGAATCTTCAAAGTGCGGAAGAATATCAACCAATTAGGTTAAGGGAACTCTGTCTGTTTGATAACACGAGAATTAACTCACAAAAAAATCTATCTCTTACAAAACTTTTTACACCGAGAGCATTGAGGGCAATTGACTTAATCAAGGGTGAAATAGAGCAGTACTCTGGAAACTTAAGGAGAGCGTTGCTTCTTATACTGTCTGCATCAGTAGGTCAAATGTCAAACATGGTTTTTGCTGTATCAAAAAGAGGGAAAACCAAGGGCATCGAAACTGATAAAATTGAGGTAGGGAGTTGGGTAGTTGGGTATTGGTGCCCAGCGCAGCACTTTGAGATAAACGCCTGGAATTGTTATGCAACTAAAGCCAATAAATTGTTAAAAGCTGTTGAAGAAGATAGATATATAAAATCTGCCACGATTTCACAATCTCTGAATGATTTCCTAAATACTGCAGAAACCGTTTATGTTCAACAAGGGGATTCAGAACAACTTCTCAAGGATATTCCAACAGGATCAATTAAAGTCATCTTAACAGACCCACCTCACGGAGACAGGATTCCGTATTTAGAACTTAGTGAAATGTGGAATAGCATCATAGGGCTGGATTCTAACTATGAAGAGGAACTCGTTGTCTCAAATGCGAAAGAGCATGGAAAAGATATTAAATCATATAATGAAAAACTATCTGCCATTTTCTATCAATGTGCTCGGGTTCTGAAAAAAAACGGGTTTATGGCAATTCTGTTTAACACCAGATCTGAGTGTCATTGGCAAAGTTTCAGAGAATTGGATGCAGCTACCGGACTTGATTACATCGGATGTTATCCGAGTCCCTATTCTGCGGGGTCCGTTCTTCAAGATAATAGACAAGGTGGATTGAAATCAGATTTCGTTTTGCTGTACGGAAAACAGATAAGCAAAGAAAAGCGACTCAAAACCGTAAATACTTTCAACGATGTAAAGGGTTGGACAACCCTCTATCCACAAGAAAGCGATTGAAGATGTTGAATTTTAGTACTGCTGTGAATCTGTTCAAGAACGATAAAATTCGTGAACTCTCCATAACAGACGAAGGAATGCGGTTTTTAAAACTGCGTTCGCTTTCACGCAAAGAACATCTTGATTATCTGGAAAAAGTTGACCAAGATGCTGGTTTTCAACTTGACTTCTATTGGGAAGGTGAAACTTTTTCAACTGAAGCGGATGTGATATTTGTTATCAAGCAATAAGAGAAAATGTTTTAATGAAGAGGTAGAGAAAATGGGTCCTCATTTGCTTCTTGATAAGTCTGTTTTACAGTCTCTTTCTGATGAGGAGACTTTATGTCTAAACAACTACTATTTAGTTGTTTACGCGCCGGTACAATTTGTTGATATTCTCCAATACAAAGAGAAAAACAAAATAAAAAATATCGCACATAAGATTCAACCGATTAACCCTTGCTATACTATGTATTATCGGATTTCCATTGCACACAATCTACTTGATAGGAACTTCCCTGAGAGGCTTCCATCCCGTATTGATGCCAAACTCTCTGGTAGGAAGGAATTAGCATTTGCCCCCCATCCAGAGAAGGAAGTTCTGCGGTGTTGGAAAGCAGGTGAATTTGCAACCGCTACACAGGTCCTATCTGAAAGATTACGTTCTTCAACACGTTCTACTGATTTAGATAAATTGCGAAAAGACTATAATTTTCCCTCTGTAACTTCGCTGACTGAGCTCAAATCCGCTACATTGGCGTTTTGCGAAACCACTGACCCACAGCAACAATCTGCAAATCTTGAATTTTTATTAGACGAGGCGGACCTTATGAATATTGCGGAACCAATTCGGAGCAGATGGTCCGAATGTGGCAAACCTTCTTTAAGGGAATACGCCCCCTACGCCTACTACTGCCTTACAGTTTTCGTTGCGTTTTATACCGCAATCGCAAACGGTTTGATAGGGCCCCGTGCAAGTCGCGTGTCTTTGGAATATCTGCTCTATCTTCCATTTTGCCAAGTTTTTTGTTCAGATGACCCGTTCCACAAGCAGTTCACATCACTATTTCTGGGAGACATGAGAAAACAGCAAGACTTTGTGGATAGTCCCGAGTTGAAGCAAGACCTAAACAATATTTATGCGTATTGGCAATCGGTTTCAGATGCAGAACGCAAGGCATATCAGGAGAAATACGCATATTATCCACCAGCGTTATCGGATTCAATTACGCTGCAATTGTGGGAAAAATATATGCCTCCCCGAACAAAACGAAAAAAATATCGAGAAGAGTGGGAAGATATTTACGCACCTTATGACAAACACTATGAGTGTTCGCAAGAAGAAGAGGAGTTAGTTCAAGAAATCGTTGACATTGTTAAAGAGGTAAGACGTGAACGAGCCAGAGCAGCGGCAGCAGATTTACCGAGCAACACTTGATACCAATGTTTTTGTGCGAGCAATAATTCAGACAGATAATCTCGCTAATGAGTTAATCAGACTTTGGCGCAACAAATATTTTGTCCTTGTGCTACCGAAGATGGTTGTTGAAGAACTTCAGGACGTGGTTTCACGCAGATCCTTCATTAGAAAATATCAATATCCACTAACAAGAGCAACACATCTAATTGACGAAATCAATCAGAGAGCAACTATTGTGGAGATTCAATCCTCATTTGAGTTCTGTCGGGATGTCAGCGATAACCCCTTAGTCGATTGTGCTATTCAAGAAAAAGTCCATTTTTTGGTATCCTATGACAAAGACCTATTGGATGATCCTGAACTCAACCGAAATCTCTTTGAATATGGCGTTGAAATCATTGATCCATTGGTTTTCCTTGAAAAACTCAGAGATGCGGAAATAAACACATACGCATCTAACATTAATATAGATTAATTTGATTTGAAATATTCCGAATAAAAAGAATAGATATTTTATAGCAATTCAACCAAAACGGAGGAAGAAGTGGCAAGAAAAAAAATTAGTATAATCGGAGCAGGTAATGTCGGCGCGACAGCAGCATTCCTGATAGCGCAGAAACAGCTTGGCGATGTCGTTATGATAGACATCGTTGATGGTGTGCCGCAAGGCAAGGCGCTGGATATGGCAGAGATGGGACCGGTGGAATTGTTTGACGCTGCGATTAGTGGTGACCTCGACTATTCCGCTACCGCAGACTCGGATTTAGTGATTATCACATCGGGTTCTCCGCGCAAACCGGGCATGACACGCGAAGACCTATTACAAACGAATGCCAATATCGTTGGGAGTGTCACAGAAAATGTGGTGAAGCATTCGCCAGACACTATTATTATGATGCTGACCAACCCACTTGACATCATGACCTATCACGCATGGAAGGTATCAGGCTTTCCGTCACATCGTGTCGTGGGACAAGCGGGTGTGCTGGATTCAGCACGGTTCCGTTATTTTATTTCGCTTGAACTGGGTGTATCGGTAGAAGATATCCATGCCCTCGTGCTTGGTGGGCACGGTGATACGATGGTGCCGTTACCGCGCTATACAACCGTCAACGGTATCCCGATTCCACAGTTGATTTCAACTGAACGGATAGAAGCGATGGCACAACGCACTCGCGATGGTGGTGCTGAAGTGGTCAATCTCCTCAAGACAAGTGGATATTATGCCGCAGGGGCATCGTTAGCACAAATGGCAGAAGCTATCGTTTTGGATAAGAAAAGGTTACTGCCGTGTTCTGCACATCTCACGGGACAATACGGTATCAATGACCTCTATATCGGTGTTCCGATAAAATTAGGTGCAAATGGCGTTGAAGAGATTATTGAGATTGAATTGACAGATGACGAGTTGGGTGCTTTGCAGACATCTGCGCAGACGTATCGTGAAGGGATTGCTTTGTTGGGGTATTGAAGATGGGGGTAGATATTTTGAATGGCACGCAAGAAAGTATTCGGAAACTGCCGTATCTGTGGAATATATACGAAATTGTCTTTTGAGCATGTACCACCTGAAGCCGCATTTAACAACCATCGCGTAGTAGGAAAACACATCTTTGAACTTATCAACAAGGATCCTGACTACTATTTTGATGGAAAGGGGCATATATCCCAACGGGGTGCTGGTGCTTATACGCTCTGTGAGAAATGCAATAACGATACCGGCGCATGGTACGGCGATGCATTTGCCAACTTTGCACATCAAAGTCTTTATATCCTTAAACATGCAAAAGGTCGCCCATCGCTCTACTATCCATTTCGCATCTATCCTTTGCGAGTGATTAAACAAATTATCACTATGTTTTTTAGCATTAACAAGGATCAATTTAGATTCAGCCATCCTGATTTGGTAAAGTTTGTCCTTAACAAAAATGAACGTTACCTAAGCCCCGACATTCGAATTTTAGTTTATTTTACTCTTGGTCCACATGCGCGTTATGTAGGTGGAACATCAATATCAGCAATTGAGGTTAACCCAGACGAAATAAGTCGTGACATGCTTGATGACATGTTAAATCAGTATCAGAGAGATTATCCGAAAAGTCTTTACTCCAGTGAGATTGCATTTCCCCCGTTAGGTTATGTGTTGAGTTTTGGCTTAGAACCACTTGATAACGAACTTACTGACATTTCATTTTTCGCGAGATATCCTTATGGTGATTGGACATCACTCCATTTGAAACTCCCGGTAAATCCCGTAAACACTTGGTACCCTGGGGATTATCGGAGTAAAGAACAAATCCGTAATAATTTTGAAGAAAACACCCAGATAGAAAAGGAAATTCAAAAAAGAAAGCAAGCGGAGAAAAATCAATAGTGCCTTTCCATAAAACTGATAAAGATTGAGAAAGGCACTCAGTCTGCCGAAAAATTTTCTCACTTGCCAACGTTATTAATCACACAATCTCACGCGGTATCAAAATATCGCTACCGAACCGACGAACACAGACAATTCAACTTTTAGTTGTTCGCTTAACGCGCAGACCTCATTAAGTTTGGTAAGTAAGTGGTTAATTTTTGCTACAATACGCAGCTGTTCCGATAATGATGGTAATTTGACAGAAACAGACAGAAGATGTTTAGGTTTCAATTCAGTTTTGATCCCACCAGGTAAGGATTGTAACAAAATGTGCTGAAACGCTTTACTCCTAAATAACCACCACAAGAATGTCACGTCAGCCCGTTCAGGATTGACAAAGTATGCACTGTAGTGCATAGTAGCTGAACCTGGCTTTTCTGCATTATTTGGATAAATAGCAATTGCTCCTTTAGCAGCATTAATTCCAGAGAAAACTATGTCCCCGGGTTGAAACTGTATCATTTTTGTTTTCGTAGCAGTACTTTCCCGAAATTCTATCTCGCCTGTATTAAAACTGATTTTGGAAACGATACGGATTTCCCCAGTGTCCAATGCAACTGGATCTGGAATTTCTTTACGTTCTGTAAGCACTTTATCAAGTCTAATCTCTTCCCACTTCGCTATTTTAGTCGTATTCTCTAAGAATTCCGCAAGAGATTCCGCTTTAATTTCTTCTATCAAATCCACCATTTTCTGATCTTTATCTATGATACTGTTAGCAATTTCAGCTGGTGATAGATTTGCCAAACCTTCAGCACTGTTTGGATTCTTGATATCTAAATCCGCGGAGGCAATTTGACCTTCTTCATCGTATTTCAAAACATCCTCAACGTTAACCTTCCATGCATATTCATTTTCCTGCCGTTCTGCAATCGGATGGAACCAATCGATACAATCGGAAAATTCCTCAAATTTCATCGGTTTTGTCTTGGTATAATTCTTTCGGCCATCAGGAAGTGGAATCTCATAAAACCATATTTCCTTGGTCGGATGGGAACGGTCGAAAAAAAGCAAATTTGTTGGAATGCCGGTATATGGCGCGAAAACCCCTTTCGGCAATCTAACAATCGTATGAAGATTGAAGTTTTTAAGAAGTTCCTCCTTGATACGAGCACAGACTCCATCTTCAAAAAGTGTTCCGTTTGGCACGACAACAGCGGCACGCCCCGGTTTTCCCTTATTGCGTTCAGGACGTTTGAGTCTCCGCATGATGATCTGGAGAAATAACAACGCGGTTTCTGCGGTTTGCATGTTAGTTGGGAAATAGTTTTTAACGCTAATCTCTTCTTCACCACCAAAGGGCGGATTGGTAAGAATAACATCGTATCGGTCACTGTCACCAATTTCGTTGTATCTCTTGACAGTCAGAGAGTTGCCAAAGTTAATCTGTGGATTTTCCAACCCATGCAAAAGTAGATTCATCTGACCGAGAAGATAAGACATCGGTTTAGCTTCAATTCCGTAGATAGTTGATTCTTGCAGTGTTTGCCGAGCAGCAATAGTTTTACACTGTTTTTCAAGGTGAGTAAATGCCTCAACGAGAAAACCGCCAGTCCCGCAAGCAGGATCAAGCACAGTTTCACCGAGTTCAAGGTTAGTGACAGCAACGATAAACTTAACTACGGGACGAGGCGTATAAAATTCGCCAGAGTCACCCGCGGCATCGCGCATCTCTTTAAGCATCGTTTCATAAAATCGACTCAGCGTGTGCATTTCCTCAGAAGCATCAAAATGGATACTGTTGACTTTGTTAACAACATCTCTGAGTAGGTAACCAGATTGTATCCGATTAATGATTCCCCTGAAAACAGTTGCAATGACATCTTCTCTGCCCTTCCCATCTGCAGATCGAAGGTTACGCAAATAGTGGAATAGTCCTTGTCCTTTAGTGCCGTCTGGTAGATTTGCCTCCTCAAGGTTGATAAAGTTTATCAGATCGTCCCCCGTGATGCCGCCTTCATCTGCTGCCCAATCTCGCCAACGGTACGGTTCTTCAATAAGTGAATGGAAATCTTTACCCGCAAGTTCAGCTTCTGATTCCCGAATATGTTCCATGTCATCAAGGAATTTAAGGAACATAATCCAAGTTAGCATCGGAATGCGGTCTAACTCACCGCTTAGTCCTTTGTCCTTACGCATGATGTCACGGGCAGACTTGATAAGGGTGCTTAACTCCTGAGCCGTTGTTTGTGAGTTTTCTAATTTCTCTAAAAGTTGCAACTGTTTTGGGTTTTGTGTCATTTCATTCCTTTCATGGCAAATATTATGCCTCATAAATCAACTTCTGAAGTTTTTGAACAGCATTTCGGAGTTGGTCTGCTCCATTGAATACTTTTAGGATTTCACGGATATTGCCAAACTCAGAAATAGGTGGAACGTGTAAAGCATCGGGAATTTTCAGTTCATCGGGTCCGTGTTGACTATATTTATCAAGTAATGTCTGAAGCACAAACTGACCATTAACGGTATATTGACTTAAAAAGTCAGTTTCTGTTCGCACTCGTTGCACGCGTTGCTCTCTTGTTTGGAGATCAGCTCTGAAAGCAACATGGCAAAACAAATCAATTGAATCAAAGGTGTCACCATCCGGAAGTTGTAATTCTTTCACTAACTGTTCTCTTTCAATACCAAACTGTTCCAACTCGGCAATAATTTCACTCCGCGATTGCTGGTCTACCCACTTTTCGCGCAGTTTCGATTCTGATTCGTATAGCGTATAGATTTTTCCACTAACATATTCTATATAAGTTTTATGTTGCCGACTTCCGTCAGGATTTAGAATATAAACCCCATCCTCAGCAATTGTTATTTCGTCGCCTTCATCAACATAGAACTTTTGCCCCTTTGACGGTTGAACAGGAGTGCCATTTCCTTTACCTCCGTTCTTTTTATCGTCGTTTTCTGTTTCTATAACCTCTTCATCTTCGTCCATTGGTTCGCCATCAAAATCAGGGTCTGCAAAATGTTTAAACGAAGCTCCTGTATAATCAATAATATTAAAAGTAAATTTTTTGTATTCCTCACAGACACGAGTACCTCTACCAATCATCTGCTTAAATTCAACCATTGAACCAACACCACGTGCAATGGCGATATTTTTCACTGTCGGTGCATCAACACCAGTGGTGAGAAGTTTAGAAGTAGTTACAATGATAACAGAATCATCCTCAATATCTTGGAATCGACTGAGACGTTCACGCCCATATTCGCCTTCGTCGGCAGTGATACGACTTACATAGTCGGGGTGTCTTTGCACATGCTCAGCGTTTAGATTAGAGAGTATTTCTCGCATGGTATCTGCATGTTCTTGGTCAACACAGAAAACAATAGTTTTGGCGTACGGATCAGATTCCAATAAACCTGTCAAATGTTTAGCAATCGCTTCCGTACGCGGTCTTAAAGCAAGTGTATTTTCAAAGTCCTCGGTGTTGTACTCCCTCTCAGGTATTCTTTTACCATGTCGATCGGTTTGCCCTGGCTCAGGTTGCCAACCCTCCGCATCTGCTGTTGTCTTAACATGTCGGACGCGATAAGGAGCGAGAAACCCATCTTCAATTCCCTGTTTAAGCGTATAGATATAGACAGGATTTCCAAAATAAAGATAGGTGTTTCGGGTTTCTTCATTATTAGGGGTGGCAGTCATACCGAGTTGCACTGCAGGCTCAAAGTATTCCAGAACTGCCCGCCACAAACTATCATCTTTAGCAGAGCCGCGGTGGCATTCATCAACAATAATGAGGTCAAAGAAATCCTTTGCGTATTCGCGATAAATGCCAGGATTATTCTCTCTGGGACCGATAGACTGATAAAGCGCGAAATAGATACCTCGGCTTTTGACAACTTCACCATGCTCCAACTTATGCCGCGCCTCTCCAAAAGCAGCAAATTCTTTATTCATTGGATCATCAACGAGGATTGTCCTATCGGATAGATAAAGAATTTTGGGGCGACGCGAGTCTGCTTTGAGATTCCAACGTTGCTGCCAAAGTTTCCAACAGATTTGGAAGGCAGTAGTGGTTTTTCCCGTTCCAGTTGCCATTGTAAGAAGGATTCGCCTTTGATCTTTCACAATGGCAGAAATCACATTATTAATCGCAATTTGTTGGTAGTATCGGGGAGTTTTGCCGCCAGTGAGGTCAAACGGTGACAAAATGAGGTCTTCTTCTTGTTGTGAAGTAAAACCTTCATGCGTTTTTAGGCGTTGCCAAAGATCTGATGGTGAGGGTATTTTGTAGAATTTAGTTTCTTTACCTAAAATAAAATCATGCTCTACAAAAAGTTCACCATTTGTAGAGTACGCAAATTTAAGCCCTAACATTTGAGCGTAAGTTTTTGCCTGTTGGAGACCATCAGATGGAAGTTTGTAATCCGCTTTTGCTTCAACAACAGCAATAGGGAAATGGGGTTGCCTGTAATAGAGAAGATAATCTGCTTGTTTCGCTTTTCCGCGTATTCCTTCGCCTTGTATTTTACCATCAGTGAAACGATGTTCACGTTTAAACGACGGTACGGCCGGATTGTTTGAATCACTCCAACCAGCCTCTCTCAGCATTGGATCTATATTTCTGATACGCGTTTCTTTTTCGTTCATTATCAATTTGCCACGGTAGACAACCCCTTATTTCAAATTTGGATTATCTTTTGCGGGATGAAGGTTTTACAACCTTACCTGAGGAATCCATAACACCAATAGTTGTGCCACCGTAGCGGTCAACAGCCTTAGGAATGTCCTTGTCATCTGTTACCGCGACATAGACAGGTCCTCTGTGTCCCTGAAGTTGACACCCAGCGTCACCAATAGTGTTAGTTGATTCTACTTCAATGGTTTGACGGGATGTCTTAATATCTGGACCTGGTCCCTTATTATAGTCTGTACCTTTCTGGTTTGCAATATGTTGTGCGGTTTTATCATGTTTCGTTGCCATTATTATTCTCCTTTGTAATTATTTAATGTGCGTTGTAGGTTTGTAAACAAAAAATTATCTCTATGATGTTGGAGACGTTGTTATAGGCTATATCACGCCTTTTGTGCTACCATACTGGCAAGGATACCGAGGATTCTGTCACACCGCTCAATCGTATAGATTACCATATCAATGTGCAAAGACTTTCCCTCCAATTTGAGGAACTGCCAATCTATTCCCGTTGTAGCGGCACCGTAAATGCAAGGGATGTCATTCCCTCTTTCAGCATTAAAACGTTGGGCAGCGAGCATCTCCGCGACACACTGTCCAAGTCCAAGTTTCAAGTCAAGATTTTTTGCCTCAACAAGCGCGATGATAGGCGACTCCAAATAAAATTGTTCAGGTGACAGGCTCACTAAAAAATCACACACACCCGTTAAGCCCGCCTCGGCATCAACGTTGAATTCAATACCGGAAAAGAAACTGATGCGATAATCAAAATGTTCAAGGAGTTCAACTATCACATCAGCGACAATCAGCTCTGACCGTACTTTCTCTGTACCGATGGCGGTGGCTAATGGTGCTTTTTTCTCTAACCCCGTGGTGAGATAGGCACTTGGCATCACCGGTTCAATTTGAGAAAAAAAACCTTTAGACCGGACTGTGTCAAGTTGGAACGTTTTCTGCACAGTTTCTAATGTGAAGTTGCTATACGCCATGTGGGAGTTCCTCCATGCTGTGAGATAGAATCTGTTATTTTCTGTATTTACCTCACGCCTTTTGTGCCACCATACTGGAGAGGATACCGAGGATCCTGTCACACCGCTCAATCGTGTAGGTCGACACATCAAGTTGCAAGCACTTTCCTTGCAACTTAAGGAATAACCACTCAACTCCTGTTGTAGAGGCACCGTAAATGCAAGGGATGTCATTTCCTCTTTCAGCATTAAAGTGTTGTGCTGCGATCATCTCCGCGACACACTGCCCGATCCCAAGCTTCAAGTCAAGATTTTTTGCCTCAACAAGCACTATGATAGGTGCGTCCAAATAAAATTGTTCAGGTGACAGGCTCACTAAAAAATCACACACGCCGGTCAAACCTTTTTCAGCATCAACGCTGAAGTCAATCCCAGAAAATAGACTAATGCTGTAGTCGAAGTGCGCAAGGAGATCAACAAGCACGTCGGCAACAATCATTTCCGATCGGGCTTTCTCTGTGCCGATGGCGGTGGCTAATGATGCCTTTCTCGCTAATCCCATCGTGAGATAAGTGCTTGGTTCTACTGGTTCTATCTCAGAGAAAAGCCCTAAAGACCGAACCGTATTTAGTTGAAACGTTTTCTGCGCAATTTCTAAGGTAAACTCGCTATACGCCATGTGGGAGTTCCTCCATGCTGTGAGATGGAATCTGTTATCTTCTGTATTTACCTTATACCTTTTGTGATACCATACTGGAGAGGATGCCGAGAATCCTGTCACACCGCTCAATCGTATAGGTTGACATATCAATGTGCAAACATTTTCCCTCCAACTTAAGGAACAGCCAATCTATTCCTGTCGTGGAAGCCCCATAAACGCAAGGGATATCATTTCCTCTTTCTGCGTTAAAGCGTTGGGCAGCGAGCATCTCCGCGACACACTGTCCCATACCAAGTTTCAGATCATCCTTTTTCGCTTCAACAAGAACGATGACAGGTGCCTGTAACAAATGCTGCACTGGCGACAAGCTCACTAAAAAATCGCATACCCCGGTCAATCCGCTTTCTTCGTCAACACTGAACTCAATACCAGAGAAAAAACTGATGCGGCGATCGAATTGCTCTCGGAGTTCAAACAGGATATCAGCAACAATCAGTTCAGATTTTGCCTTTTCAGTCCCTATGGCGATGGCTAACTGTACCTTTTTGGTCAACACTTCTGTGAGATAGCTACTTGGAACTATTGTATCTATTTCAGCAAAGAGTGCCGCGGATTCAACGATTTCTAATTGAAACGTCGTTACCACTGTTTCCAGCGTCCAATTGCTATAAGCCATATCTGTTCCTCCTGAAACTGTGAAAATGTGCCTCATTCATCTTCTCAGTTGTCTCAACAACCCTGCTATCCGCAAGTTTAGCAGTTCCCTTGCCAATCCTGTCTATGTCACGCCTTTTGTGCAACCATGCTGGAAAGGATACCGAGAATCCTGTCACATCGCTCAATCGTATAAGTTGACATATCAATGTGCAAGTTTTTTTCTTGTAATCTAAGGAACTGCCAATCTATTCCTGTTGTGGAGGCACCGTAAATGCAAGGAATGTCATTTTCTCTTTCAGCATTAAAGTGTTGGGCAGCGAGCATCTCCGCGACACACTGCCCGATTCCGAGTTTTAAGTCAAGATTTTTTGCCTCAACAAGCACTATGATAGGTGCTTCAACATAAGATTGCCGAGGTGACAGGCTCACCAGAAAATCGCACATGCCAGTTAATCCGTTTTCAGCGTCAACGTTGAAGTCAATCCCAGAAAATAGACTAATTTTACGATCAAATTGTTCACGCAGTTCAACGAGAACAGTAGAAACAATAAGTTCTGATCGGGCTTTCTCTGTGTTTATAGCAGTCGCTAATGGGACGTTTCTTGCCAATGCATTTGTAAGTTCTGCACTTAGTCCTACCGGTTCTATTTCGGCAAAGATGCCGGCGTGTTCAACAAAATCAAGTTTAAATTCTTTTTCCACTGTTTCCAATGTCCAATTGCTATAAGCCATCTGTTAGCACCTCTTGTTATCCGTTATGCAGTTAATTTTACCATGCTGGAGAGGATGCCGAGGATTCTATCACACCGCTCAATCGTATAGGTAGACATATCAAGTTGCAAGCACTTTCCTTGCAACTTGAGGAATAACCACTCAACTCCTGTTGTACTTGCGCCATAAACGGTAGAGATGTCATTCCCTCTTTCGGTATTAAAACGTTGGGCGGCGATCATCTCCGCGATACACTGTCCAAGTCCAAGTTTTAAGTCAAGATTTTTTGCCTCAACAAGGATAACGATAGGTGCTTCCAGGTAAAATTGGTTTGGTGATAGACTTACTAAAAAATCACATACACCTGTTAAACCCGATTCTACATCCACATTGAAGTCAATACCGGAAAAGAAACTAATGCGGCGATCAAAGTGCTCAAGGAGTTCAACTATCACATCTGCGACAATCAATTCAGACCGGGCTTTTTCTGTGCCGATAGCGGTGGCTAATGATGCCTTTTTTGCTAATGCTGTCGTGAGATGGTCACTTGGAGGAACCGATTCAACTTCTGAAAAAAGCCCTATGGTGTCAATTTTTTCAAGTTGAAACGTTGGCACTACAGATTCTAAGGTCCAATTGCTATAAGACATCAATAACACCTCTTGTTATCCGTTATGCAGTTAATTTTACCATGCTGGAGAGGATGCCGAGGATTCTGTCACACCGCGCGATTTGGTAGGTTGCCATATCAAGTTGCAAACACTTTCCTTGCAACTTGAGGAATAACCACTCAACTCCTGTTGTGCTTGCGCCATAAACTGTAGAGATGTCATTTCCTTTCTCAGCATTAAATCGTTGTGCAGCGAGCATCTCCGCGACACACTGCCCAAGTCCAAGTTTCAAGTCAAGATTTTTTGCTTCAACAAGGATAATGATAGGTGCTTCTAAATAAAATTGATTCGGTGACAGACTCACCAAAAAATCGCATACACCTGTTAAGCCCGATTCGACATCAACGTTGAAGTCAATCCCAGAAAACAGGCTGATGCGGCGATCCAGGTGTTCCAGGAGTTCTACAAGCACATCGGCGACAATCATTTCTGACCTTGCTTTTTCGGTACCGATAGCGGTGGCTAAGGGTGCCTTCTTCGCTAATGCCGTCGTGAGATGGGCACTGGGAGGTACTGCTTCTACTTCAGAAAAGAGACCTACGGTGTCAATCTTTTCAAGTTGGAATGTTGGCACTACAGACTCTAAGGTCCAATTGCTATAAGACATATCTGTTTTCTCCAGAACATGACGAAAGCATCAAGAAATTATTCTTTTTTCTCTTCATCCTCGTCAACGACTTCATATTCAGCATCAACTACATCTTCGGCGGGAGTCTCTTCAGCAGAAGCGTCTTCAGGCGCAGCACCCGGATCAGCACCAGCAGTCTGTTGATAAAGCTGCGCTGATGCCTCATGCCATATCTGCATCAGGTCATCAGTAGCAGATTTAATCTCAGCATTGTTGTTCGCTTCCAGTGCTTGCTTGACGCGTTCAACACCAGCGTTAACCTTTTCCTTAGTCGCATCATCAACCTTGTCCCCGAATTCCTTCAGATTTTTCTCAGTTTCATAGACTAAAGAATCGGCGCGGTTGCGTGTCTCAACTTCTTCACGTTTCTGTTTATCTTCTTCAGCGTGTGCTTCAGCATCTTTCACCATCTGTTCTATTTCGGCATCGGTGAGGCCGGAAGAAGCAGTAATTGTAATCTTCTGCTCCTTGCCCGTGGCAGTATCCTTGGCAGACACGTTGAGAATACCGTTTGCATCAATA
The DNA here is from genome assembly GCA_003635185.1 of Candidatus Poribacteria bacterium. Lineage (GTDB taxonomy): Bacteria > Poribacteria > WGA-4E > WGA-4E > WGA-3G > MSPOR6. Next base: position 22,709 of record PYJA01000061.1, read on the forward strand.
TCAAACGTAACCTCAATTTGCGGAACACTTCTGGGGGCTGGTGGAATATCACCCAAGCGGAATCTGCCAATCGTTTTGTTGTAAACAGCTTGTTCCCGTTCACCTTGAAGCACATGCACATCAACAGCAGTCTGGTTGTCTTCCGCAGTTGTGAACTTCTCGGACTTCTTAGTCGGAATCGTAGTATTCTTTTCAATTAACCGCGTAAACATCCCACCGAGCGTCTCAATACCGAGTGAGAGGGGCGTAACATCCAGTAACAGAATATCTTTGACTTCCTCATCACCAGCGAGCACACCGCCCTGAATTGCTGCACCAACAGCGACAACCTCGTCGGGGTTAACACCTTTGTGTGGTTCTTTTCCGAAGAGTTGCTGCACAGCTTCCTGTACTTTCGGCATCCGTGTTTGCCCACCGACGAGTATAACTTCATCAATTGCAGAAGGTTGTATTTCAGCATCGGAGAGTGCTTGTCGACACGGTTCAAGGGAACGTTGGACTAAATCATCCGTTATTTGTTCCAGTTTTGCGCGGGAGAGTGTCAAGTTAAGGTGCTTGGGACCGCTGGCATCACTGGTAATAAAAGGTAAATTGATATCTGTCTGTTGCGTGCTGGAAAGTTCACATTTTGCCGTTTCTGCTGCCTCTTTCAGACGTTGCAGTGCCATTTGGTCGTTCCGTAGGTCAATCCCTTGGCTACTAAGGAATTCCTGCGCCATCCAATCTATAACGGTTTGGTCAAAATCATCGCCGCCGAGGTGCGTATCGCCATTCGTGCTTTTCACTTCAAAAACGCCATCTCCGATTTCCAAAATAGAGATGTCAAACGTTCCACCACCGAGGTCATAAACAGCGATTTTCTTATCACCTTCACTTTGCAACCCGTAGGCGAGTGAAGCAGCGGTCGGTTCGTTGATAATCCGTAAAACTTCTAAACCCGCTATTTTGCCAGCATCTGCTGTCGCCTGGCGTTGCGAATCATTGAAGTAGGCTGGCACAGTAATAACTGCCTGTGTAACCTCTTCCCCAAGGTACGCCTCTGCGGTTTCCTTCATTTTTCGCAAAACCATCGCGGAGATTTCAGGCGGCGAGTATTCCTTACCTTCAATGTTTACAGCAGCATCGCCATCTTTATCGCTTTTTAATTCATAAGGCACGCGGGACGTATCGTCTCCGAGTTCGTTAAATTTTCGTCCCATGAACCGTTTAATAGAAAAAATTGTGTTTTCAGGGTTTGTGATGGCTTGTCTTTTGGCTACTTGCCCGACGGGACGCTCCCCCTCTTTAGTAAAACCGACAACTGAGGGAGTCGTCCGATTTCCCTCTGCGTTTTCAATCACCTTTGCTTCGCCGCTCTCTAAAACGGCTACACAAGAATTTGTTGTTCCTAAATCAATTCCAATTACTTTGCTCATTTTTATCTCCAATAAAATAAATAGTATTTTCTAACGTAAGTTTAACGGAAATTTTTAGTGAATCCGATCAGAAAAAAAGTCAGGGTTTAATAGTGGTTTTGGTTGTAATTTGGGCTGTTTTCGCGCTATCATTTTCCGAAGTGGCTGCGACTTTGACCTCATAGGTACCGACAGTAGCAAGCGCAGTGACCGGAATCGTCAACGTCACTTTTGAAGAAACACCAGGCGCAAGCCATACTGACGGTTGACTTAATATCGCAGTGACATTACCTGACGTTGTTAATTGTATCGTATCTTTTGTATTGCCGGTATTTGTGACTTTAAAAATATACTTGATACCTGCCCTTGCATCCGTCGCCTCAGTTGTCAAATTGCTGATTCCTTCTATAGCGACACCATAAACCGGTGTTCTCGTTGGCACTCTTCTATAGACAGGGAGAACCTCAGCATCCACGCCAACCTGCATGCCCCATGCGCCATGCCTTTCACTCACCTTCACAAGCAAGAGGTTATCTCCTTTTTTCAAGTGAACTGGAAAAGTATCTACGGCTTCGATAAGGGCTCGGTTTATTGCGTTATGCCAGACGACTTTACCATTAAGCCACACTTTGATAGAATCGTCACTTCTAACGCTCATTGTCACATTAGGTTGATCCGTTTTGGATACAAGGGTAATGAGTGCATAAGCCGTAAAATCGTTAAGATTGGTGTTTTCTGTCATCCCTATATTGACGAGCATCGCGTTGATATTTCCACCTGGCGGAACTTCACCGAGTGTCCACGTATAATCTCCAACGATATCTCCTTCATTTGCGCCGTATTTAGATACTTTTTCTTCATTAACTGTATTGGCACTGGCAACGGCTAAAGAATCAATATCCGTCGAATCCTTTCCACCTTGATTTTGTTCCGTTGGTGCGATCATCCAGAGCCACGGACCCCGAATATTCGGACGAGGTTCATACGTTTTTTGGATTTGGGCGTTCTTCGTGTTATCACCTTCTGAAGTGGCGATAACATGAATGGGATAATCGGTGGCAGTCCGTGCTGTTCCCGGTATCGTCAATGTCACTTTCGAAGAAGCCCCTGGAACAAGCGATATAGACTCCTGACTGAGTATCGCAGGCAGCTCAGTTGTCAATTTTATTGTATCGTTAACATTGCCGGTGTTTGTCACTGTAAGGGCGTACTTAATATCTGTATTCATATCAGTTGTTGCAGAAGTTAAGTCGTTTACACCTGATAAAACGACACCGTGAAAAGGCTTAATGGTGGCAGTAGTTATAATTTGAGCGGTTTTTGTGCTATCGTTTTCTGAAATAGCCGCGACTTTAACGACATAATCGCCAGCAGTAGCACGTACAAACCCCGGAACCACCAATACCACTTTTGAAGAAGCCCCCGGATCAAGCGGGACCCGACTTAATGTTGGATCAGTCGATAGCTCATCGTCCTCAAGCTCTTTCGGACGACGTAGATAAGTGGTATTGCCTGATGTTGCTAAATTTATTGTGTCTTTTGTATTACCGGTGTTTATCACTGTAATGATATACGCAATATCTGCCCCCTCATTTATTATTTCAGGTGTCAAATCACACGTCCCTCCTAAAGCGACACCATAAACCGGAGTAGTCGTTGGAACTTTTCTGTAGACAGGGAACACCTCAGCATCCACGCCAACATGCATGCCCCATGAGCCGTCCCGTTCGCTAACCTTAACAAGCAAAAGATTATCACCTTTTTTCAGGTTAACTGGGAAAACATCATCGTTTTTCCTATAGGTTCGGTTTATTGCGTTGCTAAAAACGACTTCACCGTTAAGCCAAACTTTTATGGAATCGTCGCTCCCAACTCTCATTTTCACATTCGGTTGATCCCTTTTGGATACAAGGGTAATGAGGGCATAAGCCGTAAAGTCGTCAAGATTGGTGTTTTCTGTCGTCCCTATATTCACGAGCATCGTGTTGATATTTCCATTTGGAGGAATTTCACCAAGTGTCCACACATAATCTCCGACGGTGTCTCCTTCATTTGCGCCGTATTTAGATACTTTTTCTTCATTAACCGTATTGGCACTGGCAACTGCCAAAGAATCGATATGCGTTGAGCCCGCTCCACCTTGATTTTGTTCCGTTGGTGCGATCATCCAAAGCCACGGACCCCGAATGTTATTACGATCTGGCATATCTGTAACATCACCAGAAATGTCTAATATCAGATTCGGTTCCATATCCTTTAATGAATGCCATGGACCATATATGATGTGTCCGTTGACATCAACTGCCTCAACAAGTACCCTTTTATCCTTTGCTGTATTGGCTAAAAATTTAACAATGTCTTTCTCGTCATTTAAGGTTTTACAGCCAAGCATCAACGTGTGATGGTGCATAAATCGCACCTGATAGAGTCCATCAGGATCTGTTATCTCAAAAAAGACATGCGTATGATTAGGTGGATACGCAATAGATGATGGGAGCATTTTGATCTGTCCGGGTTTGTTAGCCATGATTCGCTTAGGGTTGAAGTATGGACTAACATTTAACCATTTTGCTGCACATTCGGAAATCTTGTTTTGCGGCCCCGGACCGTAGGACATGACATAAGAACCACTCCGGAAATCATGTGGTAATGTAAAGGTGTGTCCGAGTTCATGAGCAACAGTTAGCCAGTAGAAAGATGACGCTGGGACCAGTATACGTGCTCCTGAGAATGCCAGACCACCCGCACTTCCTATTGTCGGACTACCATGGTCCAGCACAACAAATAAGATTGTGTTGCGCGTTTGAATCCTATTCGCAAATTCACTAAACGCTCCGGCTGGGTTTTGCTGATAGTGTGTGCTGTCTTTTTTTCCTATTACACGGTGCACCACTGGCCTTCCGTTTGCATCGATCTCCAATCTAAAAGTTTTTCTATCGTACCCATAGTTTTCCATTTGATCTGCGTAAAACTTCTGCGTAACCTTCAGTAATTCCCTGATCTTAGTGTCTATGTTTTTCTGATGCTCACGGTCTTTTGGAACAAAATAGACAACTTTTACTATATATTCTTCCGGTGTATTTTCCTGTGCAAAACAAGGAAACAAAAAAGTTAAGAAAGCAGTTATCATTACAAATAAACTTATGAATTTCATATATGTAAGGTCTCCTTATTTGATTGAAGACTATTGCTAAGATATTTAGAGCAATATCTGTGCCAACGCTGGCCGCCTAAAATCAAGTAATTCTTAGTGTTGGTAAGTCAAAATGGCAGTTTTCTGCTAAATACCATTGAATTGGTGTATGTCAATTTGACACACTACGCATATTATACTTCTGTTTCAGAATGCCCCAGCTTGTTGATAATTTATCAGTCGGTTCAACTGCTAAGAAGTCCTCAATACCTTCCTGAATCTTTCTGATTTCCTTTTGGGAAAGCCCGCGGTTAAACATAGCAAACTCATCCATATCACCATTATAGTAACGGTTCAAATTCAACGGTTCTTCGGTACCCAGCAACAGCGGAGACTCAACAGGAACTAATTTGCTATTTTGTTTTGGATGATTGATTAGCACTTCACCATCAAGATATACCGTCCACCACTCTCCTCTCTGAAACGAAACGGCAACGTGCTGCCATTCATCTTTCGCAATCTTGTTGAGACTTTTCTGAGGAACTACACGTCCATCTGAGAGTTCCCAGCCCATCCAAATAAAACCATCTGGATGGAGGAGTATTTCGAAAAACTCATCTACATCAGGTCCCTTTGCTGCTATTAGTTGCCATTCACCTGGGCCTCTTTTCAACGTAGGACGAATCCATGCACAAATGGTGATGCCCTCTGTAAATTCAAACTGACGAGAATGAACAACCCGAACAATTCCGTTCTCACCACCGAAATTGAGTCCCTTTCCATACTTGCCTTTGGTCCAGTCTGTGTCTCCTTCTAATAGTCCATTCTGCCCGTTTCCAGACTGATCGGTGACGGTTTCACCTGCCCCATCTTCAAAGTCAAAATAAACGACTAATCCTTTTAATTCTTCGGCTGCACAAGTAATTTGCAAACTCGCTGCCAGAAGGACAGCTGTAAAAAGCATAACTATAAAGTTGCGCATGAGTTTCACCTCTTTTATTGTAAAATCCAAAAATATATCCATACTTTTGGTGCGTGGGACCTAAACCGACAGACTGTGCTGTAGCACAAACTGTTAGTTTGTGCAGTAGTGTACGCAAACTAAATGGAGTTTAAATAGATATTTCGGTAATTTGGCGAGGTTAGGAAACCTCGCCAGCAGCAGGTGTACATCTCTGCTGGCAAGGTTTCCTAACCTTGCCAAATTACCCAATTTATTTTTTAATCTTCATACAGTTTGCGCTACAATTCTGTGCAATTAATTATAGATTTCACTATAAATTGGATCAATAAATTGAATTTAAACGGTACAACAATATCCACCCGAAAAACAGTGAGGATTGTTCTAAGCAAACGGGAAGGTGCCTTGATATCCGCGTGGACGCGAAACATGCCAAACACCATCATACATCGGTGTAACTTGATAATGGCAAACGACATTGCTCCGCTCCATATCATCACGTTCCTTTGCACCTTGATGTGGCATGTGGTTGATGAACACGACACAATCGCCTGCTTTCGGATACAAGATAACGTGTTCCTGTGATTCACACCATTCCTCAAATTTCGGACGATCCAACGGGTACAGATGTGGGGGTTCGTTTAAGTGTCCACCTTGGACAAACTTGAGGTGTCCATCCCCTGGACCATTATCTTGAAAATAGTAGGTGGTGTTGATACCGGCAGGCGCCATCGCAAACGGATGTTCTTCAACATATCGCTTTTCGTGCCAGTAGCCGTAAAAGTCCATGTGCCATTCCTGCAGGTAAGGACCGGGATTGATATGTGCCCGTAAACTCCGTAGTTGACACTGTTTGCCCATCAATCCTTCAAGATAAGGACGGACGCTCGGATGCCCTACAAGTGGGGCATAAGTATCCGGTTCACGATCAAGCAGGCTATCAAACCACATATTACCGACTGCGTTCAAGCCCTCTTCCCAACCCTGTTCACGTGCATAATTAACACGTTGACGGATATGTTCGGTTTCTTCAGGTGACAACGCGCCTTCTAATAAAATGAAACCGTCCTGTAATAGTTGGTTAATTTTGGTTTTCGTATCTTCCATGATTTATCTCCTTTGAAATTCAGATTAACCGAGGGGTTCCAAGGGTTGTGAATGTCCAAAAACGGGCTTCGGCGCATCGCCAAGCGCAGCCCAACGTGCAGCATTCGCAATCACCTGCCGGATATTCTCATCGTAATAGATCGGATATGTCTCATGACCGGGACGGAAATAGAAGATTTTCCCTCTGCCACGGTAGTAACAACAACCGCTACGGAACACCTCACCACCGGGGAACCAGCTAATAAAGACAAGCGTATCGGGTTCAGGAATGTCAAATGGTTCACCATACATTTCGGCATGCTCAATTTCAAAGTACTCTCCGAGTCCTTCAACAATTGGATGTCCGTGTTCAATCACCCAGATCCGTTCCTTTTCGGCCGCCTCGCGCCATTTCAGGCTACATGACGTTCCCATCAAGCGGACAAACGGTTTAGAATAGTGACCAGAATGTAGTACGATTAGTCCCATTCCTTGCAAGACACGTGCTTTCACCTTATCCGCAATTGCGTCTTCAACGGCGCCGTGCGCAGCATGTCCCCACCATATCAACACGTCTGTTTTATCCAACACTTCGTCAGTTAAGCCGTGTTCCGGTTCGTCCAACGTAGCGGTTAGCGTTTCAATTCCGTGTTCACTTAACCCATCGGCAATCGCAGTGTGGATACCTTTTGGGTATAATTTTTTGATAGCTTCGTTCGTTTTTTCGTGTCTAAATTCATTCCAAACTGTAACTAAAGGTTGTGACATAAGTTTCTCCTTATTATCAGAAATTGTTTGTAATTGCACCGTATAAAAATAAGTTTATTCAACAGCAACAATGTATTCAGTTAACACAGACCGCCTTTCTTTGGCACGCTTAGCAGCGTTGACGAATTCGCGTAGTGCTACAATCAATTCGTCGGCAGTCTCAGGTGTGAATGAGGCATCACCATCTTCAGGACAAACCCAGGCATAGACGTTCGGGATACGAATTGAGATACCATCTTCACTATATGAAAATACGGTTTGCCTCCACTCTTTTTTTATATTGTGTTGCCCACAAATTGGGGGTAATTTCGGTGTCATACAATAAACACACAACTCAAAATGTTAATTCAGTCTCCACTGCTTCATCATAGTCAACACCCTCAACCTCAAATCCAAAAAGGTTGCGGAAACGTCTCCTGTAGCCAGCGTAATCAGAGAGTTCATGGAAATTGTCGGTACTAATCTGTTTCCAACGTTCAGTGACCGCATCGGTCACATCTTGTCGCAATTCTCTGTCATCCAGTCGAATGTAACGTTCACTATCAAGTTGAGGTTGTAATTCTGGTCCGATATGTTCCGAGAATAACCGCTGCATCTGACCAATCGGTGCCTCGTTAATACCTTTTGCGTTCATAATATCGTAGAGGATACTAATATAAAGCGGAACAACAGGAATTGCCGCAGAAGCTTGCGTAACAACAGCTTTGTTAACCGATATATACGCATTACCACCGAATTGATTTGCAAGTTTTTCATCAAGCGCATCAACCCGTGCCTTTAGGTCATCCTTTGCCTTGCCGATAGTACCATCTCGATAAATCGGCCAGGTTAATGCACTGCCGATATAGGTATAGGCGACAACCGTCACCTCTGGCGCGAGCAACTCGGCATCAGCTAAAGCATCAACCCACATTTCAAGGTCTTCGCCGCCCATCACAGCGATTGTGTCAGCAATTTCCTTATCATTTGCAGGCTCAATCGTTACAGGTACAACGGTTTCGTCATTCAGGTCAATAGTTTTGCCTGTGTATGATTCGCCAATCGGTTTCAGCTGAGAATTATGCGTTTCGCCAGTACGTGGGTGAATTCGACGGGGTGCAGCGATGCTATAAACGAGAACATCTATTTTGCCAAAATTCGCTTTGAGTTGTTCTATCGCCTCCTGCTTCATCACATCGGAAAAAGCATCTCCGTTGAGACTCGCTGCCAAAAAACCATCATGTTGCGCTTGTTGATGGAAGGCCACGGTGTTGTAATAACCTGCAGAAGCTGTGCGTCTGTCGTCCGCTGGGCGCTCATATAGAAGCCCTAACGTTTTAGCACCGTATCCCCACGTCAACGCAATACGAGAGGCAAGCCCATAACCGGTTGACGCACCAATAACAAGAGCGTTTAAACCCGTTCCTTTGTGTGTAGCATACCCCTTAATTAAATCTACCTGATTTTGAATATTTGCTTGGCAACCAGCAGGATGCGCATTCGTACAGATAAAACCACGAATCCGAGGCTTAACAATTTGAACTGCCATTTTATCCTTCTTTTTTCTAAAGCGGTTAGTCTTCAATTTCGACGACCATTTCAACTTCAACCGGAATACCGCCGGGTAATTGCACCATACCGACCGCTGACCGCGCATGTTTACCTTTATCACCAAAAACCTCAACAAAGAAATCTGATGCACCGTTCACGACAGCGGGTTGATCCGTGAAATCTGCCGATGAGTTAACAAAACCGACAACCTTCACAACGCGTTTTATCCGATCCAGATCGCCTAACGCATGTTTAAGCGTGCTGACCAAACCAATAGCAACTTGGCGCGCAGATTCGTATCCTTCTTCAACGGTTGCATCTGTGCCGAGTTGACTTTTGTATATTGGACCTTCACCTGTGCCTGGCCCGTGTCCGGAGGTAAAGATCAGATTTCCTGTTTGAACTGTGGTAACGTAATTAGCAACGGGTGTTGCAGGAGGCGGTAATTCTATCCTTAATTCTTCAAGTCGTTTTTCTATTTTCATGTTCTTTAATATCTCCCAAATAGTTTCATAATCTAACGTGCCGCAAACATGATATCTTGCAGCAACCTATATTATTAAATAGGTTTTCGGAGATTTTGTCAAGTGAATTTATTTCTGAGAAAATAAAGTTGCTGCATGAAATGGGTAGGAAAGATCAATCTTCCGTGAGCAGCTGAAAATATTCCTCTCTACGTAGATTGACAGTCCGCATGTTATTTTTAATCACGCTAATCGGAACTTCGGCATAGCGTGGAATAACTACAGCTCGTTTAGCATCAGGATGATGATAGATGAGATGTGAACCTTTTTGTCGAACGAAACGGCACCCGAATTTTTCAAAAATCTTAACTTGGGTTCGCCAGTCTGTTGGCGAAATTTTAGGCATTAAAGCCTCCAAGAGGAACCGTAAGTTGATTAAAGGAAACTACTTGCTTATCAAGTTGAAGGGTGGGTTGTGACGTGTTCAAATCATACCCTGCATCTTCTAAAAAAGCCGTGAGTGTTCCGAGCTGTGCCGTCTCTTCCAACTGAATTTCAATAACCTCAATAAGATTATTCCGGGCTTCTTCAATATCTCTCCCACAACTTGCAACGTCTAATTCCGGGCAATAGGCGGTGTACATATTACCCTCCTTCCAAATTTCCTCTGTTACGACTAAATTCTTCATCATAACCTCCATCTTTTCACCGTTGAATTATTCGTGTTACGAACAAAAAGTGTACCTTGTTTTGCTTAAAAAATCAAGAAATTTTTATTAATTCGGCAATTTTCTGTCCGTACGAAGCACGGAAACCTCGCCCTATTACCGATTTATTTTTCTAATCTTCACACAGTTTGGGATACAAATACTTGGACCGAGTTCACGTTAAAATTATAGTAAAACGGACAATTAATGGGACACTTCTGTACCGCAATCTGGCAGATTGCGGTTTGTGGCACAAACTGGCAGTTTATGCTACCCCTTCTATTGTCCATTATGTTCCATAATAGGTTATCAAAGTGCCCCAATAATTTCAAAGTTCACTATAAATAACCGCGGGAATCGGGTGTGTAAATATTTTGGCAAAGTTTGGAATAAGATGCGTTGTCTGAGATGTTTCCCATTTTGCTGTCTGAATTGCGGATTACACGGATTTCGCGGATTATTGAGTTTGGGACTCCCAAATTCCTATTCAAAGTTTGCCGAAATCTTTTGAAAAGAAACTAATATTGCCAACCTCCCATCCGCGCCCTCC
>PYJA01000062.1 GCA_003635185.1 Candidatus Poribacteria bacterium
CGTCAACGAAACTCAACGCTATAAATGTCCGGCGTGTGGGTATCAATGGACACGCACGACACCCAGAGGATATCCACCCGGTCATAAAAGGTTGTCTGTGCTTTTATATTCTCATGGCATTTCAATGCATGCTATCTCAAAACTTTTTGATGTCTCTATGCCTGCTGTGCTGAAATGGATACGTGCCTTTGCGAAAAAGCAGGCCTCCAAACCTAAGCTTGCTCCCGGCACCCCTGTTAGTTTGGAGCTTGATGAAATGTGGCATTATATTGGAAATAAGAAAAACAAACTTTGGATATGGAAAGCCCTTGACAGAAATACCGGACACCTCATAGATTGGAAATGTGGCGGACGTAATAAACAAATACTTGAGAAACTCACAACACGCCTTGCGGCATTAGATGTGAGAGCCTATTGGACTGACAAATGGCACGTTTATGAAACCTTATTACCCGCTTCAAAACATGTTCAAACGAAAGCGGAAACACATCGGATAGAACGTAACAACGGCTTGATGAGACACTGGTTCGGACGCTTCAAACGCAAGTCCATTATTGTCTCAAAAAGCATTGAGATGGTAGATTTGACGATTGCCTTATTTGCAAAATTCAGAGTCCATGGAAATGTCTTTGACATCTTAAATATCGGAGAAATGCAACAAAGTATCATTATTTAACGTGAGTTTGATAAATAGTTCGGACTACCACATTTCCTCTTAAAGTCCCTTGATAAGGGGGATTTAGGGGGTTAAAATACCGAAATATTGACTTTTTCTGCTCAATTCGCGCCCATCCTGTTAATTATCAAACTCACGTTATTTAGTTAATACCCTCATTTTTCATTATGCATATTCGGAACATTTTAAGCACTCTTTAGTGGTTTACTCGCTAAACATTTATTATGGACAAAACTTACGTAATAGGTTCAAAAGTCCCTTCCCCTCGCTTGCGGGGGGATAAAGGGGGGTGTATTTAGAGAATTCAAAACGCAAATACTTACCGAGTCAACCATTTAGTCCCGTAGGGACGATATGTTTATAGCAGCGCGGATGCCTCATCCTCTTAGTCCCGTAGGGACGATATGTTTTGAAGCACATCAACAATAAATATGCCGTTCGGACGGAACTCAAGAAAGATAGGTTATCACATTTCTATAAACATATCGTCCCTACGGGACTAAAGAAATTACCGAAATATTTTCTTAATCTTCATACAGATTGTGCTACTATGGACCAACTTAGGTTATATTAGAAAAAGGAACGACCAAGCGAATTACTTGCGCCAAACGCATTGTAGGGTACGCCCGCTGGCAAGGTATGGAGTCCCCACGTATCGGTAGTCGCGTCAAAACCGACACCCATCGAAACTGCTGGTTCACCAATCAAGTTAACCTGGAATGTGAAATCTTGTCGGACGTTGTCGAAGGGGGGATCGCGTTTGATTCCGACACGACTCCACGAGATGCGCAAATTCCAATCATGCAAATTACGATTGATACTAACACGTTGTGAATAAAAATCCTTTTCAATCGGATAGTAGATGAGACTAAAGTCAAATTCAAGGTTTTCATTAAAACGGTAGCGTCCGTTTGCGGTTATTGAGCGCGAAGCGCGTATAGAGGTGTGTCGTTTGCTAAAAGAATTTCCTACACTCACATACCATTTTTTGCGTGTGTATCTGATATTGGTACGCACACCGACCATCTTGAACTGTTTTCCGTCTACGGGGTGGGGGTTCGGGTCATGCGTAAGACGAACAGTCATATTTAGATTACGACTCGGTAACGGAACAATCGTAAAATCACTTTCAATTGGTTCGTATTTGCGTCTGTATACGGATTCAAAATCAGTAAAATCAGCCGTAAGTCGGGTATCAAAATAAAAGATGCGGTGTGAAGATTGGCTACGCCTGGTTTTTATCTCAATATTCGTATTGAAGTTGTAGGTAAGCCTTTTACGTTCAAAAAAATAGGTGCTGGGTCCAAATGGATAAAGATTTTCATCTCTATCAATAGGTGGTTGATAATCAAAAGAAAGGGAGGATTGCAATTCATGCCGCAATTTTCGTACGCCAGGGATGAAACGTGGGGCATAAATGCGGAATAGTGTGTTGGTAGCTTGCGCTCTCACACTATAAACCCCACGTATAATGTTTCTATTTTTCTCCTGATCTTTCGCATGCCATATAACGTTTGTATTCAGATTTGTACTGATTTTTAGTTCGCGTAAAGGCGTAATAAAAAGGTCTGTTTGCTTGCGGAGGTCGAAACCGAAGTCAAGGGTTTGGAGAAAAATATTGTTCTCTTCCCCAAATTTGCCGCGGTACGTCTGCCTATAGAAGTTTCCAAACTCTATATCCATATCAAAGCTGGTGTCTTCAAGCGTAGGGAAAGCGAGAAGTGAGAGGAAAGGTTTGTCGGACTTTATCTTTTCCGATACGAATAACATGCCATCGTTAATAGTTTCAAAGACTGGGAGTCTACTAAACCGCATCCGTGAAAAGTTGAGTGTCAATTGCGGCAGTTTCTGAAGTGAAGTTGTCCCTTGGCCTGAAAAATCATGGACATGTCGCACTTCAAGTCTACTGGTGATATCGCCGATAGGTTCCGGTGAATACGTTAGATTTCCGTCTTGATCCACATCTCTGTCACTCGCTACAGACAATGCGGAGCCGTAGGTGATTATACCAAAAGAGTTTAAAGTCGATTCACTTTGGAGTCCTAAATCCTTTTTATAGTGCACTGCTCGCCATGCGGTTCGCCCGACGAAACTGAGAGGTTTTCGTCCCGCTTGCCGGCTATCCCAAGGAGTATAGAAAGATTGCCTGTGTCCCCACCGCATATTCCAACGTCTACCGATCCGTGTAGCATCTTGTCTACTAAAGGAGTATTCGTCTGCCCCGTAGAAATAGATATCACCGCGATAAGTCCGTTTTTTATCAACTTTGATTAGACGAAACGATTTTTTTGTCTTAATCACCCGGCTATATTCACCTGCATATAGACTTCGTGCTTCTGATGCCACCTGTCTTGGGTCTTGCCATTGCCCGCGAAAACCGTGTTTTCGGTAGACTTCAATTTCTTCTTCCTCATCAACATTTTCCTCACTGGCAATAATTTCTTCACTTTTTGGAGGTTGGGTAGATGTTTCGGTTTCAACATTTTCAGTAGCCATGGTAGGTGGAGAACTATCACTACCATTAGTCTCCTTGGCATCATCTTTATCGGGGGTAGCCGTTTTTTCCTGTTTGCTGGGTACTGCTAACACCTCATCTTCAAAAGTTTTCCATTCTGCTTCAAACTGTTCGGCAAGTGCCTCAAACGTAGGTGTCTCTTCTTTTTTAATTAATTGGAAAATGTAAAGGCCTTTAGGAGAAAAAACGGGTCTACTTTCGGTAATGTCTCCAGGATTCTCCAAGCGTCTAACAGAATATTGCCATCTGGCATCCATTTCATTCAGAGGTAATCCTTCACCTTCATTAATTTCGGATAATTTTACTTCAGGAAATTCTGTTGCAAGTTGTTCAAATGTTTCGCCTGCAAGTGCACGTTCATGCACTTTCTCAGCTATATCTTGCACTGTTTGCTGTGTTTCAGTACTTGCGGTGATGGTAATATCAATACGGAGTAGTTTAATTTCGCGTTCACCGTAGATATCAAGGACACGCTCAGCTTTGAGGATATGGAAAGTGGATTCAGTTTTTAAAACGCTGCTAATTTCACCCTCCTTCAGAGCGAATGCTGCTGCTTCCAAGATCGGATCGAGTATCGGTTCACCCTCTTTGTCTTTCTCGCCTTGTGTGAGGAATCCCATATCACCACCGTCATAACGCGTTTCTGAATGGTCAGATTCTCTTTGGGCAAGTTGTGAAAAATTAGCATTTTCTTCATTGAGTTGCTTAAGGATACTTTCGGCTTCTTCCTTTGCGCGTTCAGCATCTTCGTCAGTAATTTTATATTCCAGAAAGAGCTGTTTCAACCAATATCGATCGTAATCACCTTCAAGTCTATCATATATTTCTTTTGCCTTTTCTTCCAATTTCGTACGTTGGGCAGGGGTTGCATCCGGTGGAACAGGAATATGGATTTCTCGAAACTGCGTATCACTAAATCGATATTTACCTTCAAATCCGAAGCCTTGTCCCCTCCGTGCACTTCTGTCGTATAGTAGCGCACCGTCGTAACGCCTTTTGCGTGCTACAGGGAATATGATACTGATGTTGGGGCCTTGGTAGCTATCTGTTCCGACTCTGACGATAATCTTAGCGACTTTGCCCTTACGCAGGTCGCGGCGAATGACGGGGAAATAGAAAAGAGGAATCCCACCGATTCGCAAGACGATGTTTTTGGCAATCATCTCTTGGTTCATTTTGACAATTACTTCAGAAACGCTGAAATGGTAGTGTGGATGTTTGAGGGAACAGGTCGTTAGGGTGCCACCACGAATATAAGACCTATTATCCTCTATTTTGAAGATTTCACTTCCACCGAAGTACCACGGGTCGCTGAATGTATAACCGTTTCGAGCGATTCCCTTTTTGGTTTCAAGGTTGAAAACAAGTTCATCAGAATATGTCTCCTCTTTACCTACCTTCAGATACACGTTTCCCGAAGCACGCATAAGGTTGTCGTTGAAATCAGCCCAGACGTGATCTGCCCGTAAAATTACATCTTCATATTTGATGAGGGCATCGCCATGAATTTGAACGAAGTTATCCTGCAAAATGACCTCATCCCCATCTCCGATTACCGTGTCCGGTTCAGGTGTCATTGTTTCGGGATTTAACACTTCTTTTTTCGAATCGGTAGTTTGATCCGTATTTTCAGCAGGTTGTGTATCAGTTTTTTCAGATGTGTCTGGCGCTGGGGGTTGTTCAGTTTGTGGTGGGGTTTGCGCACTAAGTTGCTGTAATGGTAACAATAGACAGATAAAAAATACAGCAGCAAACTTTAAGACACAAACAACTCGGTTTATACGATATGTCTTATCCGTTGATATGTTCTTTCGAAAAAATCTCTGGAGCACCATCGCTACTGTTTGCGTAATTTTATTAATAGGACGGACGCATTTTTTCTTAAAGTCCCACTGATAAGGGGGATTTAGGGGGTTAAATAACTCAAATAACGCCTTTTTAACCCCCCTACCCCCCCTTATCAAGGGGGGAATGCGTCCGTCCTGATTAATAGAAAAGTTTTCTTCGTTTTTCTGCACAGATTTACACTTAAATAAAAAGATATTAATTATCCTTGGAATCAGCAGTTGGCATCGCTGGCACGGCATCCGGTTGAATTTTGATATATGCATTTTCAAGGAGCGAATCGGTATAAGCGGTCCATTCTTTTTCAAAAAGTTGTTGGCGTAGAATACCGATAATCTGCTGCTTCTCTTGCTGAGTCAACTCAGGCGTTTTGCGTTCATCAACTTTGTAAATGTAAAAACCGGATCCGGTTTCAACCGGTTCACTATATTTCCCGATGTCAAGAGATTCGACGGTTTCCCGAATTTTTGGATTTAACGCAGTGAGAATATGCGTGCCGAGGTCGCCACCTTTATCGCGAGTTTCCAAATCATCAGAATGTTCTTTTGCTACGGTGATGAAATCCTCACCCGTTTCCAATTTCGCTGAAATAGCATCAGCTTTTTCACGAGCAGCTTGTAATGCCTTTTCGCTAAATAGGAATGGAACAATCAGATGTCTAAATGAAATTTTCTCATCAGTTCGCGCCTCAACCCTTAAAACATGGATGCCATCAGGCACTTCAATCGGTTCACTGATTTCACCTGTTTTGAGTTTAGCAAGCACAGTCAAGAACGCGTCAGGCAGTGAAAGTACCTCAGAGGGAGTGGTTTCTACGAGAGCCCCCGCTTGGGCATTTAAATTATGTTTTGAGGCGATGCGGCGAGCCACAGCTTCAAATTGTGTTTTATCTGATCGAATTTCCTCAAGTGCTTGATTCACCGCATCAGCTGCAGCCCTTCTGTCTTCTGCAGTCGGTTTAAAAGCGATAAAGATGTGACTTAAACTGACTCTATCAGCTTTAGTTGGAAGTTCGTCTCGGTTTTCTTCAAAAAACTTTTGAATATCACTATCGCGGACTTGGAGCCTCGGTAAGATTCTCCCCATCACCAGTTTTTCTGTCATCAGATCCCGTTGAATTCGTTCACGATATGCTACGACGGTGAGACCATCACGGTTAAGTAGCTTTTTAAACTCGTCATCTGTTGGAATTTGGAGTTTCGTCTTAAAATTTTGAATATATTCCTCAATTTCAGCGTCGGTGACCTGAATTTTCAGCGTTAATGCTGCTTCTAACAGTAACATTTGACGGATGCGTCTATCAAGCAGTTCAGCCCGTTGTTTTTCAGCTTCTTTAAGTGCTTCACTTTCGGTATATCGGTGAATTTGCTGCAGTTCAAAGGCGTACTGTTTAACCAACATGTCAAGCCGGCGTTTGGTAATAACGTCATCATTTACATAGGCGATAATTTTATCAAATATCCTGGCGATACTGTGTGTCATGCTGCTACTTATGAGTAGCACAATTAGCAGTATCAAAATAATCGTTTTGGGTTTCATGAAAAGCCTCCAGTAACGTGATCTCGGTCCAAGTTTTTGTAGTGCAAACTGTTAGTAAATCAACGGTATGAATGCCTTAATGGCGTTCCCGTGTTCCACAGATGCACAAACTAAATGAAGATTAAGAAAATAAATCGGTCCTGTGGCGAGGTTAGGAAACCTCGCCCAGCAGCGGGGTCCACGTGTCTCGTGTGGACCGAAAATTACCGATGCCAATCCTTTTGATGCAAATCTATTCCTCAGGCGATGTTTGTTCAGAGGGGTTTTCAGATTCTTCTTCAGCGGGTTTATCCTCCGGAATGCGGTCAATAAAAGTTTTTACTTCGGCACGTTCGCGGAGTTGTGAAATCCACGCTTTCATCAGAGCATCCTGTCGTTCGCGTTTAACTTTTTTGATTACGTCTTTACGGACAGCCTCTTCACTAAAGGGTTTCTGATATGCGGCTCTTGCCTCATCCTTACGGAATATCATATAGTATTTGTCACCCTGCACCTCTACTTCAATCACAGATGCATGGAGTGAATCCACTTCTGCGCTGAAAGCAGCATCCATAAAAGGTTCTGTTCCTGGCGGATAAGAATTTTTACTAATGTAGTCGGTGTCCCCGGGGGCTGCTGGATTAGCACCGGGCCCCACTAATTCGCCTCTGTCAGACAGTTCTTGGGCTGCAACTGCAATATCTTTACCGGCTTTAATTTCAGCAAAAACCGCATCTGCACGCTCTTTGTCCATAAGTGTGATGCACGTGAGTCTGATCTGTTCGGGCCGGACGTAATCCTCTTTGTGTGCATCATAATATGCAAGATAATCATCTTCTGACAGGATAAGTTTGGTATCAACTTCCTGCGCCGTGATCCTGTCAATCATTAAATCGTGAAGATAATCTTGGACTTTCTTGAGAATTTCCTGATCCTCGTTGAGTTTTTGGTCTTTGGCAAGACTGAGGATTAAACGGCTTTCAGCCATGAGGGTCATATATTCTTCAAGTCCCTCTTTGTCCTGATATTGACGTTGTTTGTATTGAGGCAGTTCGCTAATTTCCTGCATCATTTCTTCAAGTGTGATTCGATGTTTGCCGTTCCACTCAAATTCAGCGATGACAGTGCCATCAGCACCGATCGCTTTGTCACCACAACTGGACAAGAATGGAAGTGTGGCAAGAATTGGGAGTAATAAGATGAATGGAATATAAACATATTTTTTCATGAATGCTACCTCCTTTAAGGTAATGTTGTAAGTTCTACTCTTCAGGATTACTGGATTCTTCTTCGGAAGTTTCTGGCTGAACGGGTTCAGGAATGTTCTCAGGGTAAGTTTTGAGTTTAGCACTGAGAGAAATTGCATCTATCCATTCAAAGATACGGGCGCGTTTCATCTGTCGTTTAACTTTCCGTTCAACATCAGACTTGACCTCCTCTAATTCCTTTTGACGTTCTGGCTGATATTCCTCTTTACGAAAAATGAGGTAAAATGTTTCCTCATTGACATCCGTTTCAAAAACAGTATCGGTCATTTCCCCAATTTCCATTTCAAAAACTGCGTCAATGAATTCAGACCAACTCGGCGATGCATTTTGGCTAAAGAGTGGCGTGTTGCCTGGATCCTCCAGATTAGCCCCCGGTCCGTTTGCAAATTTCTTTTCCTCAGAAAGCTTCTTTGCCATTTCTGCTATGTCTGTTCCGGCTTTAATCTGGTCCAAAGTTTCGTTAGCTAAGTCTTCATCATCAAGAGTAATACAGGTTGCACGCACCTTAGCTGCTTCAATGTACTCACTCTTGTGATCCTCATAATATACCTTGAGGTCTTCATCAGTATAAGACACTTTAGCATCAACTTCTATTTCGGTAAGTTTTTCAACCATGAGTTGATGGGTATAATCGTCCATTTTTTTGAGGTGTTCGTTAAGTTTGTCAAAACCTGCATCCTTCGCTTGGAGCAGTTTGAGTTTTTTATCGATATAATCCTCTAAGTATTCTGCTTTACCCGCTTTATTCACATAACCTCGCTGACGGTGAGGCGGCAATTCGGCAATAGCTGCTTCTAATTCAGCGAGCGAAATCTGGTGGAATTCACCATTCCACTTGTATTCTGCTATAATTATTTGGCTCTTGTCTATCTTTTCTTCCGCAGATTCGTGGTTGTCGGAACGGACAAGAGACCAAGTGAGCAAGCAGGTGAAAACAACTGCTGCGACAACGAAAATAGATTTTTTCATTTTGGAATTCTCCTTTCAATTTCGCGGAGGCGTTATTCCTCCGCGCGTATAACATATTCAATCAGGGACAACAAATATGGTTAGAATTTGTTGTAATTCGGTTAATAATTTCTTACCAGTTAAATTTTCTATACCGACCAACAGTTGTGCTGGCGGGCGTAATTCAAGTTGTGGATTTTCGCGTACTGTCTCAACGAACTGCGCCACATCTATACGGGGTTTGTGTTCATCAAAGGTCACTTTAATTCGATTTCCACCCGCGACAATCGCTGTGATACCGAGTTTCTGACAGAGTTGTTTGATACTTGAGATTTCAAGCAACATTTCAACGGGTTCAGGTATATCTCCATATCTGTCTTTAAGTTCATTCGTTAGTTCATGCTTATCTGTATCAGTTTTTAGAGCAGAAATTTTCTTATAGATAGAAATTTTTTGGCGACTGTCAGGGATGTAGTCGTCGGGGAGAAATGCTTCAATAGGTAAATTGATACTGATTTCAATTTCTTCTTCAACCTTTTCACCTTTTAACTTTCGGACAGCCTCATCAAGTAGTTTGCAGTAGAGTTCGTAGCCAACATTTGTGATATGTCCATGTTGTTGCGCGCCGAGGATATTCCCTGCACCCCGTATTTCTAAATCTCTCAGCGCGATTTTGAAACCGGAGCCGAGGTCTGTAAATTCTTCTATAACACGGAGCCGTTTCTGTGCGCCTTCCGTAATCGGTTTATCTTGCGGGTAAAAAAGGTATCCGTAAGCCTGTTCATCGGCACGTCCAACTCTACCGCGAAGTTGATATAACTGTGCTAATCCGAAAGCATCGGCCCGATTTATCATGATGGTATTAACGTTAGGAATATCTAATCCCGATTCGATTATCATGGTGCAAACAAGAATATCATGTTTGTGACGCACAAATTCTAACATAACACTTTCTAACTCACGTTCTGGCATTTGTCCATGGGCGATAGCAACGCGCGCATGCGGAACAAGTTCTTGAATGGTTTTGGCAATAATTGCGATATTCTGGACGCGGTTGTGGACGAAAAATACCTGTCCATCTCTTGCCAATTCATTCATAATAGCGTCTCGGATGACCTTAGTGTTGTAAGGCATGACATGTGTCTGAATCGGCAATCGATTGGCTGGCGGTGTGTTAATAATACTAAAGTCTCTGATGCCAACAAGAGACATGTGCAAGGTACGTGGAATCGGCGTGGCTGTAAGCGTCAGAACGTCTACTGTCTCTTTAAACTGCTTGATCTTTTCTTTGTGTTTGACACCGAAACGATGTTCTTCGTCAACGATGAGTAGCCCAAGATTTTCAAAAGAGACAGTATCAGAAAGCAGAGAATGCGTGCCAATAACGATATCCACGGTGCCGTTTGCGAGTCTCTCTTTAACTGTTTTTATCTCTTTTTGGCTGCGAAAACGGTTTAACATTTCAACATGAATAGGAAAAGGTTTGAACCGTTTTTCAAAGGTGTCATAGTGTTGCAATGCAAGAATAGTTGTTGGTACAAGCAGCGCGACCTGTTTTTCTGCCATTACCGCCTTGAATGCGGCGCGCAATGCAACTTCTGTCTTCCCATAACCGACATCTCCGCAGATGAGTCGATCCATTGGTCTTTCAGTTTCCATATCAGTTTTAACGTCTTCAATGGCTTGGAGTTGGTCATCTGTTTCTTGAAAAGGAAAGAGTGCTTCAAATTCGCCTTCCCACGGCACTTCCGATGGAAAACTATAACCCGTGTTTGCTTGCCGAGCAGCATATAGTTTAAGCAGTTCGCCTGCCATTTCTTCAACAGCAGCTTTAGCCTGTCCCTTTTTCTTCTGCCAAGATTTACCACCGAGATAGTCTATACTCGGTTCATAAGACTCATCTTTGTTTCCGATATACTTTTGGACAAGATCGACTTGGTAGGTTGGAACATAGAGTTTATCGTCTTCCTTGTACCGAAGGATTAGAAAATCCTGTGATTGTCCATCAATATCCATGCGGCGGATGCCTTCGTAAATTGCTATACCGTGAGAAATGTGGACAACGTGATCACCTACTTTCATATCTACGAGGCTTAAAAGCGGTGCCCCGCTTTTGTCACGTTTTGACGACACAACCCGCCGCTGACGAGTACCAAAAATTTCACTTTCTGAAATCACAATAAACTTCAAAGATTCACTCAAAAAACCTTCGGAGATAAAGCCTACAGATACGGAAATTTGCTCAGGTGGTAGGTCGCGTTCAATTAACATTTCTAAAACGCGCTTAGATTGTTGTGGTGTTTCACAAAAAACGTTAACAAAATATCCTTTAGTTGTCCATCTTTTGATGTAGTCAATAACCATTTGGTAGTTGCCTCTACCAAGTCCAAGCGACTGTATATCAAAGTGTAGCTCCGAAACATCCGTAGTTTGATTAAAATTATCGGAAATCTTTTCATGCTCTTGCTCGGCAGCAGGAGATGCTAAAGAGATAGGGATATTAAGATAATTTCCCAATTCAGATTGAAATGTATTGGGGGCAACAAGTAAACTATCAAGGGGCGGCATCAATTTTCCCTCTGCTAATTTGCTATCGTATATCTCTTGTAGTTGTTCTCGCATCTGTTCTGCTTCTCGTGTTTGCCACCGAGGTTCAACCGTGACAACAATTGTTTCGTCTGGTAGATAATCGGTCAACAATTCTGTCTGCGGAAATAGCATGGGTAAGAAAGCTTCAATCCCATCAATCTCTACTGACGGTTCTCCAATTATATTCAAACTTTTTGACTGCGCCCGCTTGAGACAATCTTCTATAAGCTGCGTCATTTCCCGAATAGTGTTGATGAAATTGGCAGAATTAGCAGTTTCTTTCATCAATCGTTCGGTTTGTGATTTCCAGTGCGGCATAGAGACATCAGCAAGACATATCTCGGACATCGGCGTGATAACAACGGAACTATCCTGATCTATTGAAACTTGCGAGGTCGGGTCAAACAGGCGGATATCGTCAAGTTCATCTCCAAAAAAATCCAGCCGCACCGGTGCATCCGAGGTAAGCGGATAAATGTCAAGAATATCCCCCCTGTGAGCGAATTCTCCCTTTACTTCAACCAATTCAACCTGTCGGTATCCGCTGCGAATAAGAAATGTAATCAATTCGTGGTACTCTACCTCGTCACCGATTTTAAGCGTGCGGCATGCTGAAGCTAATGTCTCACGTTGTGGAAGTTTATAAGATAATCCACGAACCGTTGTGAACACAACACTTTGCGTAGAACTTAATGTGGTAGACGGACTATTTTTCGTAACAAGATGATGAAGACAACGCATTCGATCAACACGGATGTTTTTGCTTGGTGCAGCACCTTCAAAGAGTGTATTTTGCCACGCTGGAAAAAGATGTAGGTTGTTGTTTCGGATTGCCAGTTCAGGATTGCCGTTTTCAATATTATGGTTCTGAAATGCACGCACCTCTTCCATCACCTGTTCTGCTTCACGATGTGAAGGAAACACGACAAGGAAAGCGTTATTTGGGAAATCTTCTATGAGAGTCGCTAAGAAATAGGAAGTTGAAGCGTTACGTAACCCTCTGAGCCACGGAGGGTTTTCTGCATTCTTAAGGCATTCAATCAGTTTCTGATAATTTTTTGTATTTCGTAAAAACTCTTGCACGAACTGTTCCTTGTTGTCTTGCCTGGTAACCGAATGGTTTATCTTATAAATTCAATTTTTTCAAGGTTAGCTTTCATTTTACCAATTTTTACTTCTGCTTCAATTCTGACGGGAATGTGACGAGGGTCATCGGTTAACCAAAGTCGATAACCGTGTGATGTGCGTACCACAAGTGTTCTGACACGACCTAAACCTTTGACTTTTAACACTTCTCCCTGCTTTACACTAATGGTCACTTTTGCGACTTTAGCTTTAGTAATTAGCGGGAAGAAGTAGGTATTGCCTGGTGCCAACTTCTTACACCGCAGAAAGTAGATCATAGAGAGTTCATCTTGTGTGCCGAATGGGATCTCAATTTTCTTTTTTTCACGTTTTTCCGGTTCGTTTGGCTTGTTCTGTGAGATTTTCTCATATTCCGCCTCACCATCACGAAAATTGATCTCAACGCGAGCTCTATATTTTTTGTCTTGAAGTTGATTTCTGAAACTAAGCGGGAAAAACCCAACGGTATTCAGAAAAGTAGACTGACGGTTCTGAAAACGGTGTATCCTGGAGGCAACAGCACTTGTTTTTACTTGAGAGGTAATATGGTATACACTTTTCCTGTTAAACGGCAGTTTTTTCTCAATATGGTCAATTCGTTGTCCTGCAGAAAGTGGCACCCATGAGACTTTGATGTTGTATGTTAATCTTTCACCAACTCTTAGCGGCTGTACCGAAACGTCTTCAACATCAACAAGCGAAATTTCCTCTTTTATCTGATTTTTCGGAGAGGCATTTTCAGATATCGCTTCTTGCAAAACAATTTCAGATAGGGATAAACCAACTCCTATTAATAAAATGACTATTGATAAGCACTTCACATAATCCACATTAATAACTCCAGGGATATATCAACCTATTGCACATCAAAAAACGGTGTTCAATTGTGAAGTGCCCTGACATTAAGTAGGTGCAAACCGAAAACTATTCAACCGCACCTGAATAATAGCGAACATGCTAAAACCGATGCGTAAAAACAAGTGCATGCATTCCTTGTTTAGTTTGTTGCATTTGCACAGAAATTCTTCGATTATTATAATCTTCTGCTGTTTTTGATGCATCAAGGATATTCCAGATATGTAACCCGATGCCTGTGATGAGGAAAAGTGTTCCGCGGATGCTATGATCTGACATCCTTGCCTTGACCTGGTCTTTGGTTAAGAAAATGCTTGTCCTTTCATCATAAAATCCTGTGCCAAATGTATGGTGGTTTCTATAATGTAGCGCACGAGCGATGTTATAACTTGCAAAAGAAAAGACACCTATCTCTGCTGTAAGAAAGAGCGTGGCTTTGAGGTAGTTTTCCGAATACGCCTGCCCTAAACCGGGCATTGATGCCGATAACAGCGATGCTTTCAGCGAACTTCGTTCTGGATAATATTGGTCTGCATGCTTTCGGAATAACGGATAAATCGGTTCAATTTCGGCATCTTGTGTCGCGCGCGATATTTGTCGTTTGGCAATTTGCTTCCTTTCTGAAGGCTGTTGCTCCGTTGATAATGCCTCTATTTGGATATAAACTGTAGATAAGAAAACAAATAACAAAAAAATTAGGGACTTTTTCACAGTAACTCCTTTCCGTTTACGCCCTTAAAACATCTGATTATCTATAATAGCGTGAGCTCGGTCCACGCAATTTTGTACCGCAAACTGTTAGTAAATCAACGGTATGAATGCCTTAATGGCATTCCCCGTGTTCCACGGATGCACAAACTAACAGTTTGTGCTACAAGTAAAGACCAAATTAAATGTTACTTTTTACCGTGGCAGCGCAGGTGCTAATTGAATATTTTCTGGCTCGGTTTGGTATGCCCAGTCAAATTCTACAGCATCATCAAACAGCTTGCGAACATGAATTTTAGCGAAGTTCCTATCAGTGGTATAAAAGATATAGATATGCCCTTCAAACAACTCAATAAATTCGGTTGTATAACCAGATTCTGGTGCAAAATCGACATCATCAAAGCCTTCGTGATACCCAAAATCTTGCATCTGAGTGCCATTTTCTGCATAGAGGACCCTAATATTGCGCTCTGTGTCAAACCCAAAAAAGATATCGGTGTTTCTATCATCCCAAGCGATAGCACCTCTGTGTGGCTGTGAGAAGTCAAAACCGCTGCGGTCAGGAGCAAGTTGGTAATCATCTAAGACAATATTTCTGCCTGCCGGACGAGGTGTATCCCAAGCGTTTTCGGGGCTGAGGTCGCTCTCATTACCATTTGAATCGTAAGCAGAAACGAAATAGTAGTAAGTTCTTCCGTTTCGTACATCTCTATCTGTGTAGCGTGTAGTTCCGACAAGAATATCAGCAATTGCTTCTAAATTTCTGTTGTTTTCTCTGCGCCATACAGTGTATCCTTCCAAGTCAAATTCGGCATTCGGGTACCACTCAATACGGACGGATTCATCACCTGTGATAGTTCTGACACCTCGCGGAACCGCAGGCGGTTCACGGTCAGTGTTGTCGTCACCGTTGTCTACATCAATATAACATCCAATTAGCGTTGCTACAAGGATTACACACAAAAATTGTGTTATGAGTTCTTTTAGTATTTTCATTATTTTTGGTCTCCTGTTGTGAAATCTAATATATGTCCAAGTGTAACGCTAACCTTATGCTATGTGTTGACATTTTTATTATATTATCATTAAATTCGTAAGAATGCAAGATGAATTTGATGAAGCCAAACCTTTAATTTATTGCGTTTTTTTCAGAATTACGTTATCATCTTTATAATTGATTTAGATATCACTTGGTAGGTAGAATTTTCTCCTACCTTCATAATACTATACATATAAATCTCTCAATCCGGATAAAAATGAAAGATAATCAAAAACAAACACCCCCGCTTTCCTCTGAACAGATGGACCAATGGGAAAACGATGGGTACTTATTACTGAAAAACGTTGTTCCCGAATCTCTTATCAACGGTGTACGTGACAGGTTTGCACACGTTGTAGATGGTATAATTGACCAATTGGAAGAACAGGGGATCGTTGAAGATAAAGGGGCAGAATTTCCATTTGAAACACGGTTCTTGCAAGTCGCGGGTGAACATGCTAACCGCTTTGGTCGGTCTTGGCGTGGACAAATCGCAACATCCGAAATTTTCGATCTACACTACGCTGGTCCTCTTGTAGACGCAATTGGTCAACTCACAGGCACAGATGTTATTGGACATCCCGTTTTTAATGCCCGTCCCAAACTACCCGGACAGCAATTGACTGTTGTCCCATGGCATCAAGATAGCGGCTATTTCGGTACAGTCAGTGAACAATCACTCATTCCGACTGCATGGATTCCCCTTGTGCCGGTAGATGAGACGAATGGCTGTTTACAAGTAGTTGCAGGTTCACATCGGTTAGGTGTTGTTGAGCATCGGACTGAAAATCGAGAGGGCAAATTCCTTGAGGTGATGGATGAATTAGTGGAAGACTCTGATATTGTAACTTGTCCGATGGAGATAGGTGATGCGCTGGTGTTCCATAACCTCACACTCCACCGATCCTTACCGCACACCACAAGTGAAATTATCCGCTGGGCAATTGACATCCGCTATTTGCGTGATGGCGATCATCCGGGCAGCATTTATTGGAAAGACCCAGATTTTAAGTGGGTCATTCGTAGCCAAACACAACCCCTGACAACACTTGTCCAATGGCTTGAAATGTGGTAGTGCCATAGGCGTGCCTATAGTATATGCCTGAATAATGTAAATTCACCCTATTTCAAACATTATTCAGGATGCTTCCGGAAAATAAGCATCTGTAGCGTCCCTCCTTTGGTAGAGGTTCCACCCGCCTAAGGGAGTCATCTCAAATTTGGCAACCAACAATTTCAGTCGGGCATCTTTAATTTTACCCATCTATCTTCCCGCGTTGCTTCTTTCAACAGGTGCGGGCATCATCGCGCCAACAGAGTCTATTTATATCAAATCGTTTGAGTTGTCCTATACGTTGACAACCTTTGTGATTGCGGTCAGCGTTGTCGGGAATATTCCAGCTGGTATTTTGGTGGAGCGAATTGGCAGGAAACCTGCGATGTTGCTTGGCTTAGTGATAATAGGCGTTTCAACAATCGTGATGGGAACAGCGCAACACCTATTTCATCTTATAGGCGCGCAGCTGATCGGCGGTATCGGCAATGCACTATGGATGCTCTCTCGACATGCCTATATGGCAGATGTGATTCCGTTGGCAAAACGGGGTAGATCTATCGCGCTGTTTGGGGGTGTTAACCGCATGGGAACTTTTGTGGGGAAGTTTGGCGCGATCTTCCTTGGAGCAAATCTACGTCTCCCGTTCTTCGTATACACCGGGTTTGCAGTGGTGACGCTAATTATCTGCTTCTTTTCTATACCCGGGCCAAAACAGTATCCAAAGATTCAAACACCTAATGCACAACAATCGTACCTGAAACAACTTCTCCATGTGTCCAGACATCATTTTGGGCTTTTGGCAACAGCTGGGATAGGACAGGTCTGTGTTCAAACACTACGGCGCGGGTGTCATATTATCATTCCACTCTATGCGCAGGACGTTGTCGGTTTAACTACGCGAGGTGTCCGGTCAGTAGAAACGATTTCTTCAGCTGTTGATATGTCAATGTTTCCTGTGGCTGGATTTATGATGGATCGCTTTGGCAGACGATACGCAACAGTCCCTGGTATCTGTATCTTTGCTACAGGCATGGTATTGATGCCGTTTACACAGACATTTACGTGGCTTCTATTGGCAGCAATTCTCATGCGGTTTGGTAACGGAATTGCATCAGGAACAATGATGACACTCGGTGCAGATTTAGCGCCGAAAGAGGGGACTGGAGAGTTTCTTGGATTATGGAGGCTTACTGGAGATTTTGGCGGTTCAGCGGGACCTGTCGTTGTAGGAAATATCGCTGATCTGTTTGGATTAGGTTTCTCAGGTTTTGCTTTAGGAGGAATCGGTTACCTTGCAGTTGGCATCTTCCTTTGGTTAGTACCAGAAACGTTGCAAAGAGAATAGCATGCCGGGAAAGGGACTCGAACCCTTACGCGCGAAATGCACACTAGAACCTGAATCTAGCCTGTCTACCAAATTCCAGCACCCCGGCTTCAAAGATACTACATTATACACAGATTTCTGGGAAAAGTCAAATTAAAAGAGGAAATATGCTATAATATAAATGTGATGTTGGACAGTGCGTAATAGTTTGGCAGGAGGCTAATTGCGAAGAATACGCAAATGTAACGGAGAAAATTTAATGAAACGATTGATTTTTGAAGATATATACAGTTGGTCGGTATTTAGTGAAGCACGACAGATAGACTTTAACGGTCATCTCTGGGTTAGAGAGGATGGAAATATCGCTATTGATCCAGTTGCAATGTGTGATGCTGACCGTGCCCAATTTGAACAACTTGGCGGAGCGAAGTGGATTGTTATTACAAATCGCGATCATGAACGGGAAGCCGCCGCGTTCCAAGAATGGACAGAGGCAGAAATAATTGTGCATGAAGCGGATGCGGATTTGCTGGATATAAAACCTGAACGAACAATAAGTGATCGCGAGATGATTGTTCCCGGATTACAAGCAATCCATCTCCCGTATGGCAAAAGTCCTGGCGAAATAGCACTCTATTTTTCCGATAAAAATGCCGTCCTTTTCGGAGATATAGTCGCTGGTGAACCGATGGGGCGTTTGACACTACTTGCAGATGATAAATTAGAAGATGCTTCAAAAGCGGCGATGCAACTTCGCAAAGTATTAGCATTGCAGTTCAGCGCAATCCTCGTTGGAGACGGACATTCTCTTTTTAGAGATGGACGACAAGAATTGGTGGAATGCCTACAGGCACGGAGCGATATTTATATCAATCGTATCAACATTGATGAAATGGAATGGGTGCATAGGGACGGCCCACTGCCTTACAACTTTGAGTATAAAGACATTGATCCCCTTATCGGTGCGAAAAATATAGGATACTGCGTTTATCGTCTGCCACCAGGGAAGGCAAGTTTTCCGATGCACCTACACCATTTTGCCGAGGAGATGTGCTACGTCATGGAGGGCATCTGCACACTCAAAACGCCACGAGGGGACTTTGAAGTCCGGGAAGGTGATTTTATCGCTTTTCCTACCGGTCCTGTCGGCACGCATAAGTTTGTAAATGAAGGAGACGCGCCTGTCACATTACTAATACTCGGTGTTACCACCCCCCATGATGTCTGTGAATATCCAGATTCCAATAAGGTCCTATCAATTGCTGTTCAGGAAATTTATAGGAAAGGTGAGAGTCTCAGTTATTTTGATGGTGAGATTTAATACGACACGGTTCTGATTTTCTCCGACAACCAATTGGAAGTGTTTGTTAAACCTCTGACTTACGTATGCGTTGATTCTCTTTTGCCTTTGCATCTTCAAGTTCAGGATTGACAATAGTATGCAGGGCATCTTCTAATTCGTTACGTATCGCAGCATATTCAGCATTCAACGCCAAATCATCATTTTCTAAAGGATCAGCGTTCACATTGAACAGTTGCGGCTGACTTCCGACGTAATGACACAGTTTGTAATCCGCTCGCTTGAGCATAAAGCCAGCATTCAGCATGCCCATGTGGTGATATTCTGATAACACAGCGCGTGTTGTTTCATCTCTTTGATGCCGGGCAATTTCCAACAGACTTTCTCCCGGCAAATCTGACGGTTTTTCCAAACCTGCTACTTCCAATAATGTCGGTAAAATATCTACCAGAGAAACATTTTGTGCTATGCGCCCCGTTTCACCCGAAGGTAAACGGACCATTAAAGGCACTTTCACTGCGGATTCATAGAAACACTGCTTTTGCCAAATACCGTGATGTCCTGCCATCTCTCCGTGATCACTTGTGTAGATCACAAGTGTATTTTCACTTAACGAAGACGTGTTAATCGCTTCTAACACCCGTCCAATTTGTGCGTCAAGAGATGAGACAAGCGCGTAGTAGGAGGCTAACGCACAACGGACGGTGTCCTCTGGTGGAGGGATGTCATTACGCCATGCCCAACGGTGATGTTGAATTATCGGATGTTGAGATTCAAGCGGTTCATTCCACGTGTCTGACAGCTCAAGGGTGTTCGGATCATACCATGAGTAAAACTCAGTGGGTGCAATCAGTGGAAAGTGTGGGTGCATAAACCCACAATAAAGTAGGAAAGGTTTATCGCTTGGTGAAGCAGCTTTTTTGTGGAGAAAATCCACTGCCAAGTCCGCGACCTTTCGGTCATATCTTGTGTGTTCGTGGTCTCCCGGGCCGCATTCGGTAACATGTGAATTAGAACCGCGACGTGCATCTGCAGTGCGGCGTGGTGGATTCCCTTTTGTGTTGCGCCACCGAGGCAGGTCATCTAACAAACGATCAGAAAATCCGAGAAGCCGATCAGTTCCGTTGAAATGTGTGCGGCCACACAGGACGGTCTCATAACCCGTCTCTGTCAAATAATCTCCCCACGTTTTGTACGGACGATCAAGTATTGCTCCTAAATCCCATGCTTCAATCTGATGCGGATAGTGTCCTGTGAGCATGGACAGGCGCGAAGGCGTACAGATTGGACTGTTGCAATACGCGTTATCATAAGTGTAACACTGTTCGGACAGGCGGTCAAGGTGCGGCGTGCGGACAATCGGATGTCCGCTATGCCCCATTACAGTTCCTGTATGTTCATCAGAAAATAGAAAGACAATATTCATTAATATACTCAGATGAATTCACGACTGTTGCTTAATCATGGTCGTGGTCGTGATCATGGTCGTGGTCACCATGATCATCCTCTTCATAACGAAGGTTCGGAAAATCGGCTGGGTCTTGTTGATTTATCCAATCTCTGAAGAGTTGAATTTCCGCAGCAGTCAACGGCGGACCATCCGGCGGCATTCTACCTGATACGATTTCTTCTATAATATCACTATTTTGGGCATTTCCAGGTATGAAAACTGACACGCTATCGTCGTCACCACTTATAAAATTTTGATATGTTCTGAAATCGAGACCGTGGGGTCCATTTACATCGTGACAACCAGAATACGCACACCTCGCTGTGAGAATGGGTAAAAGATTTTGTTCAAAGGAAGTTTTTGCATTAACGGATGAAATATTATTAGGTTCTAAGGGATTATCGGACTCAGAATTACATCCCATCAAACAAAATAATAAACCAATAGGGAGTAGGAAGAACTTGAGTATATTTAAAATCATAAACTCCTCTCTAATCTTGTAAAAAAATAATTTGGACAGACAACTTTGTTCCGCCAAACGGCATCCTGCCTGAAACAATTTCTTCAATAATCTACTTTTAACATGTTGCAAATATTGGACCGTTTCTTACAATAAGCAGATGCCTGTATCTTGATAAAAATATCTGATTTTTCTATTCAAAAAAATGGACTCGGTATAGATATCGCTATAGAGCTCCGTTCACTTTTTATTGCAGAACACCAATAAGAACAGGTTTTCTTCTACCTGTTCCACGTGTTTACAAAAAAGATGTTTCTCAATGAGATACTTAGCAAATGCGACTGTCCAAAAATAGGTAGGGTAGGAGAACGGACCTTTGTCAGGTATTGTGCTTTGTCCCCCTTTTAAACCGGTCAGTGCATCGTAGCGATCCAGAAAAGCTGTCTCACCTGCTCTCTTGATAAACTCATCGTGCATAAATACAACAAAAAGCCCGTTATTAGATAAAATCTGTTTTAGTTGAATTGTCATGTTTTCCAACGTCTGATATGATACCTCAACTATATTTGAAGGGAACAGCGCAAGATCGAAAGAATTCTCCCTATAAGGCAGAGAATTTATATCTCCGATATTAAATTGGCATTGACTCTTTCTTTTTTGTGCTAACGTTTTGGCATGGAGGATTGGAATTTCTGCCCAATCAATACCTGTTGCTATCGCCCCCATGTCTTCCAAAGCAAAGGTGCAACGTCCTGCATTACAACCTAAGTCTAATGCCCGCATACCGGGTTGTACCAACTTACACAAGTGTTTTGCATATCTATCAACAACAAATTGCGATTTCGGATTATCCGGATCAGTTGTCGGGTGAACACCTGATGCGTTGTACAATTTCTGAATCTCATGAATCTTATTCATATCTAACTTTCCGTAACTCTAAATTGAGCAGGTTTCGCTGTCTATTTGTTTTCAGTGCGTACAATATTGCGTAAGTCCTATATCCGCAATAGTAAAACTAAAATCGAAGCTGAATGAGAGGCATAACGGAAATCTTCTGGTAGGTTTCCTCTGTAACGTTTTCTGAGAAGAACGGTGCAAAAAACGTATCTGCGATTTTCAAAAATTCAGGCAGGTTTATACCCATATAGTTTTGTGCTGCATCGCCAGATTCAGTAACAACTTGCCGTAATTTATCGCGTCCAGCAGTGGAGAGTGTACGCAATGGTCGCAGCATTCGCATGTGATATTTGATAAGTGAAGCAGATACCTGAATTAGTCCCTGCAGAAAAAGTCGATACGTATCTTCCGCTTGATGCCACAATCCTTCCCATGCTTCGTGTGCTTCCCACCAATAGGCAAAGTTGTAGAGATCAACACCATATAAGTACGCCTCGTTCTGTTTCCACATCTCTGGTGGGAGCGGTGTTTCGTCCAATTCTTCCTCTATGCCGTAGCTGTGCCCGAGCGGATCACGAATCGGATGAGGTGTAACACCTGGGATATGACGGTATGGTGGAAAAGGTGTTTGTGGACAATAGCGATTCCAATTTGGATCAAAAGGTTGGGGTTGTTTGTGGGTATTCATACGCTATTGCTAAATTTAGAGTTATCTACCTACACATAAGTAATGGAAACCGGCAGCCATTGCTTCTTGTGGTGAAAAGACGTTGCGCCCATCAATGAGAATAGGTGTTTTCATCTGTTTGACAAGTTTGCGTAGTTCCAGTCTATGGTAAAGTTCCCATTCGGTAACAAGTACAAGTGCATCTGTATCGTGAGCAAGCAGGTACACATCTTCAACGAAATTAACGGAGATTTCTTGCAAGACTTGCTGCGCATTTGGAATTGCAATGGGGTCATGTGCTCGAACGTTCGCACCTTCAGCAACAAGTTGATGGATAATATCAAGTGCGGGTGCTTCTCGGACATCATCTGTATTCGGCTTAAATGCAAGTCCAAGAATACCGATAGTTTTCCCGTTGAGCGTTTTCAAAACGGTTCGCAGTTTTTGGACAATCCGTTTGCGCTGTTCAAAGTTAACCGTTCGTGCAGCTTCTGTAATCGGCATTTCGTATCCTGTCTGTGCAGCAACATTCAATAGTGCCGCGGTATCTTTCGGGTAGCAGCTGCCTCCCCATCCGAGACCTGCACGAAGAAACCTATGCCCTATCCGCGAGTCGAGTCCAATGCCGCGTGCTACCTCTGTCACATCTGCACCGACATTCTCACAAAGACCAGCAATTTCGTTAATGAAACTAATTTTTAGGGCAAGAAACGTATTTGCAGCGTATTTAATCATTTCCGCACTGTTGGGATCTGTCGTCATCATCGGTGGTAGATGATAAGCAGCGGGACGTGGTAACGAAGGCGGTGGGTCAAATGTCTGTTCCAATATCGGTTGATATAGGTGTCGTAAATCATCTAAAGCATCATTACTGTTTGCACCGACTACAATTCGATCTGGATAGAATGCCCCGTGCAATGCTAAGCCTTCCTGCAAAAACTCCGGATTAGAAGCAACTGAAACACTACCCTGCAGATTGCGTTCTGAAAATACATTTTCAACTACTTCAGCAACACGTCTATTCGTGCCAATCGGTACAGTGGATTTGATAACAAGGGTGTAGCGTCTATCTGGCCGACATACTTCTGCGACTTCTCTTGCTGCTTCTTCCACGTGCCGTGTATCCGCTTCTCCGCTCTGTTTTGGCGGTGTGCCAACCGCAATCATAATAAGTTCTGCGTCTGGGACCACCTCAGCAACACTCGGTGTGAAACGTATAGTTCGTCCGATTTCGTCAAGAAGGGACTGAATACCGGGTTCATGGATAGGGCATTTCCCTTCTTGTAAAAGGCTTAGTTTACTGTTATCTTTATCTACTGCAGCGACATCGTGGTTAAGGTAGGCGAGGACAACTGCTGTCGTCAACCCTACATATCCTGTACCTATGATTGTAATTTTCATGTTTTGCCTCAAGTGAAACGCGTTCCTTGCCAAAATTAGTCGGGTATAGGCGAGGATTAACAATACGAGGTTTGAAATTTTGGGTCGTTCACGATAATATAAATTATAGCATAACTAACATCTTTACGGAAGTTATAATCTGTTGGTGATTATGTGGTAAAATAGACAAAAAATACCCATCTACCTATACCCAAATTCCAGTTATTTCGGACATCCTGTTTACGTCACTTTATTCGAGCTGAATTACTTTTGCATTAACAGGGCATGCATGGTATAATATAGCACATGATATTTATGATGGACGAAGTGTCCGGAAAAGAGATAAACATAACAGAGAAAGGTGAGCCGATACTCACCTATTGCTATGATGAGTCGGCATCGTTTTCACACTTTCATCCGCTCTATGCACCGAATGGACAAGCGGTAACGGAGGGAATGACGGAAACTGGACAACAGCATCTACCCGGCATCTGTTTCACATTTGGTACAGTGAGCAATGAAAACGGAAAACCTATTGAACTGCGTCGAAGTACTCCAACGATTGATCGGGAAAATTCTAAAGCTGCAGCTGAAGAATCAGCAAAATTCGTTAGCAAGACAACTTGGGAAGCCGCTAATTCCGTATTGACAGAAATATGTGAAGTTATAGTTTATCCACTTCAAAATGATGTTCGGATACTTGACCTGATAGTAATCTTGCATGCAACTTCAATCCCTATAAAATTAGAAGGTAAAATTGGATTAAGTTACCAAGCCGTTGAGATGGAGCATAGGAAAGCAGCGAACGCAAACGGAAAAATTGGTGAATCTGAAGTAAACGAACAAGAATCAGAGTGGGCAACGTTGTGTGGGATAAATGGTGATACTGCCATTGGCGTGGCAATCCTTCCGCACCCTGCAAACGGACAAACACTTTTCCTCGCTGAAGATACATACAAAGGATTTTTATTTGCTAACACAGCACCGTTTATGCTAAATGTCAACGAAAACCGAGAATTAAACTATCGCGTGCTTATCTATCTTGGAGACCTGTTTACTTTTGATGTGTGGAATTATTATCAAAGCTTCTTGGCTTCAGACGACGTAAATTTATAGGTTCAATTGTAGGTGTAGCGATGGCAACTGATCTGACCGAATTAACTCATACACAATTTTGTGCTTTACTGGAATCGATAGTGCATAATCGGTTCTTTGATTCCCGTCGATGTCTCACTACACTGCTTGCTGAAAATGCCGATAAAAATGCGCTTCAAGAAGAGTTCCGTGAGTTTTTTGAGGGTTACTGCGGATTAGCATTTTCACTTGAAAACTATGAAGATACTTTACTTTATAATAGTCAAAACACATGATGGATTGGATCTTTTGAGGTATCGCGTAAAAACAGTTGAAGCGAATCGTAAAACATCTCCGCTCGGCCGTAAAGCGCGCCGCGAAGGTATGGCTGCTATCGGTGATCCTCTACCAACGAAAAAAGTGACACTGTTTTCCGCCGATGAATTTCGTGAATTGATCCAGACATTAGCGAATTCACCGCTGTTTGCGTCAAGGGACCGAGTGATAAAATTGATGATGGATAAAACGGTCGAATACGGAAATTTACCTTTGCAGGTGCAAGGGATAGGCAGTCCGCTCTCACTTTTACATGTAGCGTTTTTAGATTTTTTTGTCTGCTACTTGGAGTTCGAACAGTTTCTTGAGGATTACGATTATGATCCTGATGAAGGGCTTGAATTGCGACCAGAGTTTGCCGAAGAATTGGATCGACGTGTAACAGAATTTGAAATAGGTGAAGTTGAAATGGTGTCTTTTGACGATGCTTTCAGAGAACTTGAGAACAATTAGTTGTGTATACGTTGGAGCTAGACCCGCGTGCCGTAGCGGATTTACAACGTTTGGATGCTAAAATCCAAGCACAAATCCGCACAAAATTGAATCAATTACGCGGCAGAAGTATTTTCGTTCACGGAATTGGGCACAGGAGTAAAATCTATTAAGAAATAGATCAAAAACGAATGACGATGAATACAAAAAGCAATTTATCTATCTATAAGAATACTCCAAATTTGGGCGAACAGAAACCGCAATTGCCCAATGGTACAGCATCAATACGTAATGTCTATATTGAAACTTATGGGTGTCAGATGAACGTCAGCGATAGCGAACTGATGGCAGGTATCTTGACGCAATCGGGGCATCGGACTGTTTCTCACATTGATGACGCTGATGTAATTTTACTGAACACTTGTGCAATACGGGAGAACGCTGAAACTAAAGTTATCAACCGGCTTGAGCATTTGAATCATCGGAAGCGGCGAGAAGGTAATTTAATTATTGGGGTTTGCGGATGTATGGCACAACATCTGCGCGACAAGCTTTTGAAAGCGGCACCGTATGTGGACCTTGTGATGGGACCGGATGCATATCGCAATCTACCGATGGCACTCAATGCCGTAGCAAACGGAGATCCTTTTCTCGGTTTACAGTTGGATAAAAGTGAAGACTACGCAGATATTGCGCCTATTCGTAAGGAAGGAATTCGAGCATGGCTCACTATTCAACGTGGATGCGATAAAATGTGTACCTTTTGCATCGTGCCGTTTGTGAGAGGTAGAGAACGGAGTATACCCCTGAAAAACCTTACTGACGATGTCCAAAGACTTGTCAATGAAGGTTTTAAAGAAATCGTTCTCTTGGGACAGACAGTCAACTCTTATCACGATGGCAATCATGATTTTGGTGAACTCTTATGGCGTATTGCTGAAGTTGATGGCGTGGAACGGGTACGATTCACTTCGCCTCACCCCGCAGATGCCACGGACAGCATGATTGATGCAATGGAAAATTGCCCGCAAGTATGTCCGCAACTTCATCTTCCCTTACAATCTGGGTCAACACCGGTATTAGAAAGGATGCGGCGCACCTATACAGCAGAAGAATATCGCGAACTGGTTTCAAAACTCAGGGAACGTATCCCACAGATAGCACTTTCAACGGATATTATTGTCGGTTTTTGTGGAGAAACTGAAGCAGATTTTAAGCAAACCTATCAACTAATGGCAGACCTCCGATTTGATTCGGCTTTTATGTTTAAGTACTCAGACAGAGAAGGCACTATGGCAAACAAGTCGTTAGAGGATGACGTTCCTGAGACTGAAAAGGCAAGACGACTCAATGAGATAATAAAGTTGCAAGAGGGAATATCTGCTGAGATCAATCAAGATGTGATAGGGACTACTGCTTCTGTATTAGTTGAGGGTGATAGTCGACGAGACACGGAACAATATCACGGTAAGACAGATACATTCAAAACGACAGTTTTTCCAAAGGAGAATGCACAGGTTGGTGACATCGTGAATGTTAAAATCCATTCTGCTACAGCACATACATTGATAGGAGAAATTGCTGGATCCGATTGCTAACAACATTGCTCTGGACGGCCATATTTTGAAATTATGTTGACTTTGTGATATTATAAAATAAGTTTGAGTGTAGTAGTGTGTACAAGTATACGTACATATATAAGTTTTTGTTTTCCGAGGTTATGAGGGTCAAAGTACCGTCACCCCATGCTACAACAGGGTTTAGGGTTGACCGTGAAAATTTTTATCCAGGATCATTCACGGTCATGGTGTTTTGGACGATATATCCGACACATTGCGACAAAAAATAAACATAAATGAGCACTAATTATAGGATTTTTTGAGGGTGTTAACTAAATAATGATATTTTGTTGCATTTCTCCGATATTTAAGTTGACGAACCCGTTTTTCACAAAGTGCTTGTTTTGACATCTTGGACAACTTTTCATGATATCCTCCGAGTAAAGTGAATTGTTGTTATGGAGGGGACAGAGTAACAACACTTAAGTCAATAAAAAATCGTCTAAAGGACGGGGGTGTGTAAAGTTTTTGTCACTAAGCAAAGGATTATGCGGCTATTGTGTCTGGATACCAATATCCATCCCAAGCGTTATTTTTTAGCAAACATCTCCATTCAAGGATGGGATTGAGTCCTTGCTCTGTCCATCTCATAGAGGCTCGCCTGCATCTTTGGGCAACAACATGTTTGCAGGCACTTTCAATCACCCCGCTGCCTATCTGATACCCTTTTTCTCTAAACACTTTATATCGCATCCGCTC
>PYJA01000063.1 GCA_003635185.1 Candidatus Poribacteria bacterium
AACAGAGTTGGACAACAGACGAGCAATCTGTCAAAATAGAAGGCAAACGTATCAGATTACCCAAGATAGGGTGGATAAAAATGCGTGAAGCGTTGCGTTTTGTTGGCAAGATTATCCAAGTGACGATCTCAAGAACAGCCCATCGTTGGTTTGTCTCTATTACCGTGGAAACAGAGGACACCGGACTTGTTGACACCTCAACACACCCTGTTATCGGTATAGATGTTGGCATTAGCACATTGGCAACCTTGAGTGACGGCACAAAATATGATAATCCGAGACCCCTTAAACGCTATGAACGCAAGCTCAGACGGGAACAACGCAAATTGAGTCGCAAAGTGTTGCTGTCAAATAACTGGTTTAAGCAAAAACGAAGCGTGGAACGTGTGCATTATCGTATCGCTTGTATCCGAAACGATGCACACCACAAAGCCACTACTGATATTGTGAGCAAGGCCTCTGCTATCGGCATAGAAACGCTAAAGATTACCAATATACTCAAGAATAGAAAACTTGCGAAAGCACTATCAGATAGTGCGTTAGGCGGTTTTTTATTAAAACTCAAGACGAAAGCAGAAGCGTTAGGAATACCCGTTGTAGAGGCACCACACTTCTTTGCATCATCAAAGACCTGTAGTTGTTGTGGGCATAAGAAGAAAGACTTAGCACTTTCAGAGAGAACGTATCATTGTAGCGAATGTGGGACCTCAATAGATAGAGATATCAACGCTGCAATAAACTTGAGAACCCTCGCTGTCGGATAGACAGAGAGGCTAAACGCCTGTGGAGTCTGTGTGAGACACCAAGCAAGTTCAGGAAGGGTGCAATAGACGGTGAAGCAGGAATCACATAGGAGGGTTGTGTGTTTCAAAGAAGCACACGGCTTTAGCCGTAGTGAGTATCACATAGAAGTACCGAACAACAAGCGCAGCATCCCAGAGAGGATAGGGTTGCCGATATATTGGTTTGCCCACGGCATGGCACCGGGTAAAATCGTTCCTTTGAATCGGCTGCCAATAACAAAGTCGTATCCATCTTGAAGTGGCGTGATGAATCGTTCTAAATCGGTGAAATCATAGGTATCATCAGAATCTCCCATGATAATATATTGACCTTGTGCCGAGGCGAACCCGGCGAGGTATGCTGCGCCGTAACCGCGTATGTGTTGATGCACAACACGTGCGCCCAGTTGTTCGGCAATCCGGACAGAGTTATCTGTTGAGCCGTTATCGGCAATAACAACTTCGCCTTGAATGTCTAATGCATCTAAGGTACGTTGTGCCTTCTCAATGCAAGTACCAAGTGTTTCTTCCTCGTTGAGGCATGGCATGACAACAGAAACCAAAATGTTTTGATTTTTCATAAGATTCCTCTGTCGCTATTCCGTCGCGAGATATTTTGGATGTGATTTGATATGTTCCGGATAGTTGATTTTCCATATTTGTACGTCTGGTGGTCTATTTTTTCCATTTGAGTTGTCGGTATAGATGTTTTCAAATACTTCGGAATGTTCACCGCGTATAAAGAGTTTAAATGCGATACTATTCCAGCCGATTTCGGGGACATAAAAAGCGTTTCGGAGGATCCCTTTTGTATCAAATGTCAGCAGCATCCCACCTTTTTTTGTTTTATCTGTTTGTTCGGATAGGATCCGTTTACTGCCGTGAAATGCGACATAAGGTATCTGTTCGGTTTCTTCGTTTTTGAAATGTGCGGTAGCTGTAAGTTCTTTGATGGATTGCCCCTTAATCTCAACAAGGGTCAAATCTGTGTTTGGTGTCCAAGTGCCTATCGGTTGTCTCTGTGGTGCAAGTGCGTATTGTGTTCCGGGAGCTGTCGGTAAATACAAAAGTGGGTAAAGATTAAAATGTCTGTCAAAGAAAAAGTCACTGCCAACATAAGAAGCTTTCCCTGCCATAGCTATAATATCTGTGTGTGTTAGCATGAGATGTGTTACGTTGTGGGTTTTGAGGAAATATAAAGCTTCCGTTTCAGACTGTGCACAGTAAACATGTCGGGAATAGAGATGAACCCAATGGGGTAGATAGTGATCAGGGTCTGTTACGGTTTTCACGTTGCTGTGTACATTGAGTTGTGTCCCATAATCCCATTGTGCGGCCATGATGGTTTTGTCAGTCTGAAGTTGCGTTTTTATCCATTTATATGCATGCATGATGTTTTGATTTTCGGGGTATATATTTTGTTTTTTTGCGATGTGAAGAGATCGTGTTGCATGTCCGCCGACGGGGTTCCAAAAAAGGAGTAGTGTTAGCATTGCAGTGGTGAATAATGCCGTGATCAGTTTTGGATGCAGAGTACGTCCCCAGAATTTTAAATTTTCGTTAAAAGATGCGGTGATATATCGTATTAAGAATGCTGTTCCCAAGGCAAGAGGAACACCAATAAAGAAGTCGTACCTTTTTCCACTGCGTGAGAGACTTACCCATAGAAGAAACCAAACGAGCGTTGCAAGTAAGACAAGTTCATTTTTAGATGTCTGTTTTCGTGTAGCTGCGATGCTAATCCCGATAGCTGTTAATGGTAAGGATGCTAAAAAGAAGAGATTGGCCGAATTGTGACCTATCCAATGAGTGATGGGATGGTGCAAGAAAACTGTTGTACTAAGGAGTAAAAAGGCCAATGCCAAAGTGAAAGCATTCCATTTCCAATGTTGGAAAGATGCTGCGATGAAGCCAATGCTGCCCAAAACAAAAATGCTGCCGTATCGTCCAACCCAATATCTCAAATCAGGATCCGTTAATTCTCCAATAATCTGCATTAATCGGTTTTCCTTAAATGGAAATGCGGTCATCGCAAAAGTCTTATATTGTCCTAATATATAGATTACACCTATGCTGATGCTGAGCAGTGTGAGTCCCCATGTGAATTTTCGCGAATGAGGTCGTAATTCTGTAACAAAACGAAGACACAAGTATTTAATGCTTTTGAGTGCAAGAATCACGAGGGGAGATACAAGCATAAGCGGTCCAACGTGTGTTGAGAAGCCATATCCACCGCGATACGCCGGACTGATCAGATAAAGCCAAGGGACAAACATGAGTATCCAGCCTATATATTCTTTTAGGTTATCTTC
This sequence comes from Candidatus Poribacteria bacterium, assembly GCA_003635185.1. Lineage (GTDB taxonomy): Bacteria > Poribacteria > WGA-4E > WGA-4E > WGA-3G > MSPOR6. The sequence goes on from PYJA01000063.1 coordinate 3,095, forward strand.
AGCATCGGTAGTGCAGAATTTCCAGAGTTCCACGGACATTATTACGATTAGAAAGAAACCAAATCCCTCCCAGGAAAGCCCACCTAAAAAGATAGTGAATCCTGCTATTGCGGTTGCGAGCCATCTACGTTTTCCATGTTGCATCTGTTCTTTCCAAAGATAGGTAGTAATCGCGAGTATGCCGATCATCCAGCACCATGCGTCTCTATCACTAAATCCGATGGTGCTTCTATCTATGGTTCCGGGGAGGGTTGTGAGTAGAATAGCGACAATTGTAGCAAATCCTAAATCGTAAGTTTTTGTGAGAAAAATGGTAAGGATTCCAAGGCCGATAACAAAACAGATAATTGGCAGATAAAGACATACATGATAAAGTGATATCTTGTAAAAGAAAAGTTTTATTATTTTGTGTGTCCAAGCAAGAACGTAGGAATAAAGGGAAAGCAACTGCTGATTATCCCTGCCATTCGGTAACCATCGGTATTCATCAACAGCGGGAAGGTAACCTTGCTTACTGATAGTTTGTGCCTGCCAATAGTAGAGGTAGGCATCGTTTGACGTGAACTGTCCATCAAGAATCCGTTCTCTGCCTTGGAGGCGAATACAGAATGCAAGCACCAAGATTCCTAAGATCAATACAGTGAGACTGATGCGTTGGACAGAAGTATTCCGACTTACAACTTCCCAGACCTGAAGATAGCGTTGCATTTTATTTCTGCTCTTATCTATTCTTGTGCTAACGTTGTTCAAGATACCGTAGCCGTTCCTGCATCCGTGTGCGTTCTGCTCGAAGTTCGTTCGCTCTTTTCTTAAGCAGTTCAAGCCCTTCTTTGTAGCTGCGTTGCTGATCTGTTTCGGTCCCTGTGCCTTTTTTGGATTTCGCTGTCTGCATCGTTTTATTTTCTGTGGTGTTTTCTACCTGCGGGACACGCTCGTAACTGTGCATGGATTGTGTGCGCCTCGGATTAAGAAATGGAGATCCGCCAAGAGATAGGTTCAACGTATCCCCCTTTTTCGTTGTTAAAGTAACTCGTTTGGGGGTGATCTTTTGGACAGTTGATTCTCCAAGGGAATCACCTACAGTAACAACGTGAAATTGATCTGATTTACGTTCTTGGATATAGGCTGCAGCAGTATTACCATCAGTGGCTATGGCAGTACCAAGCAGTATATATACAGGTTCGCGCTGCGGAGGTTTCCAGTTCAGGGGTCTAAAAATATTGTTGTCAATAATTGTTTGATAGAATGCATCAGGGTCAACTGGCTGTGGCCTTTCGGTTTTTGACATCCGCATTCGTGAAAGGCGTTGCTTCATGGGGACTATTTTTGGCGTGCTCACGCTCACTATTTTGGGAGCTGCAAACACATCAGAAACGTTCCTACGCCAAAAGAAGAATACCGCAAACAGGCAAACGAGTGTTAAAATGCTAACAGTGATTAGGATCCGCTGCATGGTGCCACCGTTATGCGTGCGCTTACTCTGGGGAAGCGGGCGGTTTAGGAGCGGAACGTTCTGGCGGTCGCTGCCGTGTGGCTTGCTGCTTGTCTGCGGCTGCCTGTCGGATCTCCTCAAGTTCATTAATTGCCGCTTGAAGCACACGTAAGTCCTTTGGCAACTCTCCCCCATGCAGTTCTTGTAGCACTTCAAACCATTGTTGAATGTTGGCACGCGAGGGCGGTTCGGATGGCAACATCTCAGGAGGGATGTTACGTCTGTCTATGGGTATATCAGGACGACGGCCGTTCGCTCTCAACTCCGATCCATCCGATTGATGCTCTTGAGGTTGCGCCTGCTGCGCTTGCTGTGAGGGAACAGGTTGTTCCTCTAGTGTGGTTTTCTCGGCCGGTTTCGGCAGCGTTTTAAAGAGTGCCTCGTGATCCGCAATTAACTGTTCAACGTGTGCCTCGGCAGCCTCAAGGGCAGCCATTTCTCGTTCATAAAAGCGGGGTTTTGCATCTGAAGGTAAGGGACGCCCCTCTTTATCCGTATAGACAACGGTGATGCCCTCCGGCGCAACACCGTACATCGTTAAGTCATCTTTTTGCTGTTGCGTCAACGTTGTGCCGGTAAAAATGGATGCCTTCCTATCTTCTGAGATGTATATATGCACTGTATTCGGTTTAAAAGGTATAAAAACGCCTTCCATACCTGTAACACCCCCGAATACAGAGGGGTCTGCTTCTGCTGCCCAGATTTCGTTGAGGCTTGATACAATATCAAACTTTATATGGACTTCCTCAAGTTCTTCCCAGGTCGTGTCTTCAGGTAACCTATGATCGCGAAGAACCTTAGATCTCGTTTCAGGATTCTCAAAATCCTCTTTAACTTTTATGACACTAAATCTAGTACTAAACGCCAGATCATAGTCAAGATAATCTGGAAATGGATAACCATTATCCATCAGGTGTTGGAGAAATTGTTCTTTTGGATAGAGTTTTTCTGCTTTTTCGAGATATGCTTCGATTCTGGGATTTCCAAGAGGGCCAGGGCCTTTACGTCGGATATACTCTGGGTCCCATTTTTCTATCATTTCTTGGACGGTGTAAGGTTGATATTTTCTTCTGATTTCGTTGAGGTCAAGGTTTTGCCAGATGCGTAGGATCGGGTGGACTGTTTCTTGTTGCGGATCGGTTTTGTTCTGTTGCGAGTCGGTTTTAGGGAGTTGTATGGGGGAATGGGTATGTTGAACAACTTCTCCGTCGGGGGTTACGTGTTGATGCGGTTTAGAAGCGGGAACTTGCTCAAGTATAGACGTTTCTACCGCCTTTTTCAGAAAATGCATATAGAAAACAACACCGATTATGATAACAAATAATGATGAGATTAGAATTATTAATTGTTTTTTCATGGGGTATTTACTCCTTTCGTTTGTGTTGTAACATAACTTATAACGGATCTTACAATTAACTTGATATTTTGAGTTGTCCGAGGGAACTCCGATTCCCGAATGTTTGTCTTATACCAAATTAACAGGATTTATCTTTTTTTATTGAAGCCAAGTGCGGTTAGGAAACCGCACCTACCACTATGAATCACGTTAATTTGGTATAAGTCGCGATTCGGAGAGCGCTCGGACAGAAAAGATGCCAACATATCCCCTATAATTCACTATATATGAAGTGGGACTCGGTCCAAGCGTCCAAATATACCCGGACGCTTGACCGAACGCGCGTTAAGTTTACGTGGATATCCTGAGGGATTAAGGGGAACCGCTGCCACCACAGTCATGTTTACCATTGCGACAGAAGTAGCTGCGTCTATTGAGGCGAAAATCGAACCGCTGCCACCACAGTCATGTTTACCAGTATACCAAGTGCTAATATTATCAGGATCTATTACGTCTTCCCCCAGATGACCAGTGGCTGTCGCAGATTTATCCAGTTGTTCGGTGACTTGAAAAAAATCATCCAAAGCACTGCCACTTAGTGAAGCGTTTATCCCTGTGATTTTGGCATATACATCCTCCATCACTTTGGTTGTTGATCGACTCCATTTAGCATTGACTTTTGCGGGTCCTTCTGAAAGTTCCAAACTGAGTTCATCACTTTCCGTTTCTGATTCAGAACCATCTACTATTTTAATTCCAATAGTCTTAAGCCCTGTCTGCAGCTTGGATTCTTTAACTTTAATCACTTGACAATATCGAAATACTCGAAAGGGCTTCAAGGAAATAGGGACATAGATCACTCTATGGGCATTGTCACTTCCTGAAATAAGTAGGTCTAAAGACCCTTTTCCCTTCCATCCCCAACTTTTGTTTATTCCTCCATCATCTGTGAGGCTGGGGGACACACTGCCACTGACGGAATTGGCTCCGGCAGATACATATAGGTCTAATCTCGCGCCGATTATCATTTCGGTTTCGATATCGTCGTAATGATTTGCAGTTACCACGTTTGATGCATAATATCTGCGTGCCCAAGAAGATGCGTCATGTTCTCGGTCTCCAGTAGAACCTTTATAGGATTGAAGTGTTCTTGGGTCAAATAATGGCTCTCCATCTTTACCGAATTTACCTCCATCTGGATCTGTGCTATCAACATTAGTAGCATCACCGTTACAGTTCACATAAAAATTAGGATTATGTGAGCTCGGTGAATGTCCGAAACCTTGTGGGGTTTGTGCCATATAGATAATAGACACAACAAAAAACAGAATTGCCGATATTTTTAAAGCGTTGATTTTCAACATGTCTCTTTAGATCTCCTTACCCTTACGGGTGTCAAATTTAAAATATCAAAATACGTAAAAAATGTCAAGAACAAAATCTTGACCGTTGGACCTATAGTATCCTGCTGCCGCGCACCGTGCGCGAGCAGCAACAAGCATCGGGCGTACCCAATGCAACAACAAAAACCCGCGACGCGGCAAAGCCAGCGTGCAGGCGCGAAAATATCGCAGACTGAGACCTGCGATAACAACTTGTGAAGTCCAAATATTAACAGATGTAACGTGGGGGGGGGGTAGTTAACTTACAGTTAAAATTAGCCTCAAAAATATTGCGCGCACAAAGACCTTGAGCGAATGATAGGTCCCTGGTGCGTTCATTTCTGGTTAGCAATTTCATTTGTTGGCTTCTCATTGTTAAGACCCCAATTTCAGAACAAAATGTGTGATTCCGAATTTCCCATTTATATCATTTGCATGATAGTATACATTAAAATTCTGCGGATGTCAAGTTTTTCTCAGTAAAATTGCAGAATTTTATGGTATTTAACCCATTTTTTATAATTATACACGGATTCCTGGGGTTTGTCAAGTATTTTTCAGGGTTATTTAGTTTTAAAAACACTCAGTTATCAAGTTAACTGAAAGTAAAGGTTTTGAAGCATAATATTTTATCTTATCCGCTATCCGTGTAACCCCCGCAAATCGCAATACCGCTAATGCTGCATTTCGCAAAGCAGCCATAACTTGTGGAATAGCACCACATCGGACAGGTGATGCGTCTTCTCCGAGTTGAGTATCGCGTATCCAATGTGACTTGTTCTCTATTGACCAATGCCCACGCCGTAAAGTCAGTAAGCGTTCGGCAGATGCTGCTTCGGGTTTTAGACTTGTTATACCATAGTGGATTTTGTGTGTTTCTTCTCCTGTGTTCAGGTTTTTGTCCGTATAACGATATTGGAACACTTGTGCTATCCCCGGCCAGTCCAGATAGTCATTGAGACTTGTGCTTGCTTTGAGACACCTTGTCTCCAGTCTGCCATGTGATTTTTCAACTGTCTCGTGAATGTGGATCGGTTCTCCTAAA
>PYJA01000064.1 GCA_003635185.1 Candidatus Poribacteria bacterium
TTGATGGTTAGAAGGCTGTCCACGGTTTCGTGCTGTCGGGTTATCTCCCCAAGTCGGTTGAAAATCAAATGCTGTGCCTGTTTTCTCCCAATCGGTGAGGTCACCTGTCTCAAAATCGTTGTTAAATGTTCGCGCGAAAGCGAAATTAACAGACATAATGACGAAGATCACGATCAGGAAGAAAATCATGAGTGAAAAACTATTTTTGTACATCTAACGTGAGTTTGATAATTAACAGGATGGGCGCGAATTGAGCAGAAAAAGTCAATATTTCGGTATTTTAACCCCCTAAATCCTCCTTATCAAGGGGACTTTAAGAGGAAATGTGGTAGTCCGAACTATTTATCAAACTCACGTTACATCTAACATATCTCCTTCTATTAAGTATAACTCAAGTTACCACCTTGTAGCACAATCTGTTAGATTGTGCATATTAGTCCGCGAACTAACAGTTTGCGCTACAGAAGTGTCCCAATAATTATATAGGGTACCACATGTCTTAAACAATGTCAAGGTTTTTGATAAATAAACCGATTAACCGTCTACATCCCCTTACCTAAAGGCAAGGACTTTGACAGGGGAGCGGTAAAGGCATCTATGGTGGACGAAAAATGCTATTCTGTACCACGTGGATAAGAACCGAGAATTTTTACATCACGACACAGATCCTCAAGATGCTCAAGAACGGAATGGACATCATCATCGTCTACATGTCCGTCAATATCTGCATAAAAGATGTATTCCCACGGTTTCGTTCGGGAGGGAAGCGATTCTATATAACTTAGGTTTCGTTGATGTTTGTTAAACACCCCCAAGACCTCATACAAAGCACCAACTTTATCTTTAATTGCAAAGAAGATAGAAGTGCGATCATGCCCGCTCTTGCCAACTATTTGGTCGCCTATGACAAGAAACCGAGTCGTGTTTTTTGGCTCATCCATGATGGAATCTGCAACCACTGGTACTTCGTAGATTTCACTTGCCAATTTACTTGCGATTGCTGCGGTGTTTGGTTCATCCGCAGCGCGTTGTGCGGCATCAGAAGTACTGACAACTTCAACCTGTTCCACTGATTTCATAAACTTATTCAACCACAATCTACACTGTGCAAAAGATTGTCTATGTGAGTAGATACATTGGATTTCAGCAAAATCTGACTTTGAAATAAGATGGTGTCTGATCGGTTGATAAATTTCAGCACAGATATTCAAAGATGTGTGGAGGAAACGTTCTAAAACGTCCCTGACAGTGCCGTGCACTGAATTTTCCATTGCTACCACCCCAAAATCAGCGCGTCCTATTTCAACTTCAGTAAAGATATCACTTTGCGGTGTAATAGGAATCATTTGAGCGGAAGGACCGAAAAATGAAAGACTTGCAGTGTGTCCAAAACTCCCTGATGGCCCGAGGAAAGCGACTCTATTTGGGGTTTGCACGGCTCGTGAAGCAGCAAAAATTTCAGCCCAAATTTTGTCAATTGCATCTTCAGGATATATGCCGAGATTCTGCGTTTTTAGGCGATTAAGGATTTCGTATTCACGATGTGGCACATAGATTTCCGTACCTGCATCGGCTTTTATGGAGCCTATTTTTTGGGAAATCTCTGCGCGTTCGTGAAGCAGCTTTAAAATCTGGTCATCTATACTATTGATTCGATCGCGTAATTCTTTTAATTTCAAAGAAATTATCCCCTATGAAACGTTGAAAGTGAGTCGCGCATTATAACGTTATTGCGCAGTGTGAAGTAGGTCGGGTAAAGCTTGTGAAATCCGACAAATACCAAACGCATATTTGGCGTTGATTTGGACATGTTGGGACTGAACACTATTTTCAAAACTTGCTTGAGCTATTCCTGTGATTTCCTTGTGAACCCGCAAGGTTTACCGTGAAACCTTAATTTTGTCGAGTTTCCTTTGCTCTACCCGATGGATGCACTGCGATTGCATGGAAAATGATATTTAACTATTCAACTTTTTCATGGCAGCAATCATCTCATCATCTGAGGGATTATTTTTTACCATATCAACAAATTCCTCAGCAGATATGTTATGTTCCTCCAGGAACATTTTGTCTTGCGGTCACGGATATATGTATTCACCGATAATGCCTTGCAGTTTCGCGTTCGCTTTATCACTAATTCTGGCGAGCCAAGGAATGCCACCGATAATCATATCCCTATGACGTGGTTTCCAATCAAGAGACATCTGTTTCACCTCCTCTCTATAATCGTAGCGTTTACATGTCTTGTTATACTATTTCTAAAAAATGAGACTTCATTATGAGATTATCGGTTCAAGCAGAGCTGAAAATGTAAGAGGCGCAATGAATTGCGCGACTACAACGCGTTTTTTGTTAATGAAAGGTGATCAATTAGAAATGGTATTATAAATTCCTTGATTACTCTTGTGTGCTTTCTTGAAGTTGTTTCAAGGTTTGCTCTAAGAGCCCAATATTTCGTCCGTATTCTGCCCAATTGCCGTTGCGTTGTGCATTTTGTGCGCTATTGTAGTAGGTGTTCGCCTGTTCAATTAGCCCGCGCAATGATGTTGCGGTATCTGGGAGTTCAGTTGCTTCAAGTGTGTCATCGACTGCAATTGTAGGTTCACTTGACAATCCTATTCTTCTTAAAAACATCTCTCTAAGCGCTTCATCAAGGGTTTCACCCCAGACAACATGTAGGTTGTCGTTCTCTTCATAGGCGACAACGACGCGGCGTAGTTCAGGAATTGCGGTTGCCTCATCTTCAGACTGAATATAAATTGGCTCAACATAGAGAAGTGCATTGTTCATGGGCATAATTAACAAATTACCCCGCAGCACACGTGTCCCTTGTGTATTCCATAAACTGATTTGCTGTGAAATTTCAGGTTTTTGGCTAATAAAGTTTTCAACCTGCATCGGCCCGGATACCAATTCCTGTTTCGGAAATCGGTAGACAAGGAGTTGGCCGTATTGCGGTAAATCACAGCGGGCGGCGAGCCATGCAATTAGATTCGGTTTATTCCGTGGCGTAAACGGCAGCATCAACATAAATTCAGCCTTTTCTTCCCCAGGGAGCCTGAGAACAACATAGTAAGGTTCAACGGGTTGTACATTCCCCGGTAAACTTTTTTCTACTAAAGTTTGTGGGGTAAGCGGACTGGTTTGCTGAGGTGTAGCAACTTGTCTTGTTTGTGTGTCTGTATTGTCGTACAGTTCTGTGCCGATTTCCCATTGGTCTTCGCCGGCATAGAATGTGATCGGGTCTTTCATGTGATAATCTTGATAGACACGGGATTGGATAAGGAACATCGTAGTCGGATAACGGATGTGTGCTTTTAATTCAGCTGGCATCTCATCAAAAGTTTTGAAAAGGCTTGGGAAAATCTTGCGATAGCATTCAGCAATCGGATCGCGTTCCTGTTCAATGAGGTAAAAATTAACTGTGCCATCGTAAGCATCAACAACGACCTTGACAGAATTGCGAATGTAATTTCCCCACGGTTCTCCGCCACTTTGACTCACACCTCCCGGTTGTCTTCTCCGTTTGATAAACTCTTCCATTGAAACGGCATAAGGGTATCGGTGCGTGATCGTATAAGCATCAATTATCCAAACGAGTTTGCCATCATGAATAACAGCATAAGGATCCCCATCGTATCGCAAGAAAGGCGCGATTTTATGAATCCGCTTTTTAATATTTCGATCGTAAAGCACCTTACTTGTAGATGTAATTTCACCCGGTAGAACAAACTTAATTTCATTACTAAACTTGAGCATGTAGACAAGTTTACGCCAGAAAGAGGAGAGTACTACACCCCCTTTACCTTGATAAGCGTAGTCCACATACTGTTGACCTTCTTGCGGATAATCGAACTCAAGTTTTAATTCAGTGCGTTCTGGATGTACAATGACGTACCTGTCGGTGCGTTCCCCGTAGTAAATACGAGGTCCGGGTTCCGTGTTAAACCTATTTGGCCATTGCGATTCATATTCAATGGGCGGTAATCCTCTGATGTACATATTAGGGTTACCGTTCTCAATTTCGTTCACAGGACTGACAACAGCTCCGTAACCGTGTGTATAAGTATAGGTCTGCTTATACCAATCATTTTTGACAGCATCGGGGAGTTCATTGATGTTTAGTTCACGTGCGGATAGCATTACCTGCTGAATGTTGTCATTGACAGTGTATCTATCAATGTCTACATCATAGAAATCGTACTGTGAACGTAATTCTTGCAGTTGTCGAAAAATTCTACGTATCGGTCGCCAATCCCAGAGACGAATGCTGTTAATAACAGGTTCGTTTTCGGGGCTTGTTATGTCAGTATAAGAAAGTTTCTCTGTAATCGGATATTCCTCTTCGGTTACCTTGTTATTCTCTAAACCGTAAGCATGGAGCGTTGCTTTGATGTTATAGTTAATATACTTCTGCTCTAATACCTGTTTGTTAGGTTCAACACGCCATGTCTGTATAAGTTTTGGATACAATTGCCCAAGAAAACCAGCAATTATGAACACGACAAACGCGCCAAAAGCAAAAGTGTTGCGCCGCAGGAAGATGCTAAGAATAAAAACAGTAGCACACAAAGCGGTGATAACCAACATAATCCATAGAACGGGGAGACGTGCATTCATTGCAGCATATCCACCACCGCCTCGCACAACATCATTTGAGGTATGCAGCAAGTCAAACATGACAAAGCGATAGTTCCAAGCGCGAAATAAAAGCGTCAACCCTATAAGTGTGAACAGATGCGCTTTCACCCGGGCAGGCGGTTGAAAGCGAAGTTGGTTTGTTTCACCTGTAATTAATCCATGGAAAAAGTAGATAATTACTGCAAAAATTGTCACCAACATGAAAATACCAAACAGTGTACCAATAATATATCGTTCCATTGGCATTTTGAAAACATAATAGGCGACATCCTTATCAAAAATTGGGTCACGTGCAAGTGATGTAAAATACGCTTTTTGTCCGCTCTCTATCTGAATTTCAGTATCTAAGCGGAGACCTGAAGGGGTCGTAAAAAAAGCACTTTGTTCTTTGTCTATCTGAATTTGCGTGTCCAAACGCATAGCGTTTTCTTGGATATCAATAATTTTCGCTGTCTGAACCTGTTGATCGAGATGAATTTGGACTGTGTCTCCAACTTGAATTTGCTTTGTATCTAATTCGGATCGGGCAACAGGAATTGCATTGGAATTGAATGATTCTTCAGCGTTTAGGGTGATAGGTGTTCTGGTAGCATCAAGAAGATTAACGACTTTAGCGGTTTGGGTTTCCTCACCGATATGAACGGTTACCTCATCATCAATTTGTATGTTCTTTGCCTCAAGTTCTAATGTTGAAACAGGAATGGCAGTTGAGTTGAGACTGTCCTCTACGGCGATAGGTGTAGCGGACTGGAAGTTCAGATCGTCAGCGTGAGTATATCGCAACCAGGTTTCCCATCGGGCGGTCGCTGAGTATCCCATTAAGATGCTAAAGAGGATTGAGAGCACCAGGAGTCCGCCGTAAATCGTCTTTCGCGTGTCTGTTTGTCCACCAGTAAATTCAGTGCCTCCCATGAAAGCAGGACTGAGATGTGCTGGCGTGAACCGATAGACAATGTAGAGATTTACCAAGAGAATAGCAAGGTAGGCAACTCCAACGATTATACCAAAGAAGATTTTTGTTGTAAGAATTTTGATATAAACATTGTCGTATTGCACCATGTCAAACCATAAATAATCGGGATAAATATTAACCCAAGCGGCAAAAATCCCACCGAGAACCGCTAAAATTCCAATAATAATAATAAAACGTTTTACCCGTGATTCCATTTTTTCTCCTTGTATCTAAATAGTGTATTTTTAGTGTCTATCTTGCATTGTGTTATATGCAAGAACTGCGTTGCGTTCCCTAAAACGCTTGTCCCAAACCAAATTGATATTTGAAACCCGGTTTGATGCTTGCTAAATCTGTGTGCCGCGCTGCTGCAAAATCTATTGAAAATAGACCGAGCCGGAGTCTAAGTCCGACACCTACGGATCCTTTTATATCTGCAAGACGGATGCGGTTGCCATCGCGCCGAAATGCTTGGAAAGGGTTATCGGAACCGTACTGCCGATCTGACCAAGTGCCGCCGAAATCTGCAAAAAGGATACCACCGATGCCACCGATTGACCAACGAATCGGCCATCCAAAATAGAGGGCATCTATGAACGGAATGCGGAGTTCAACGCTGAACAGACCGACACGAGAACCAACAAAATCCTCATAGTTATATCCACGGAGTGTATCAATTCCGCCGAGATAAAATAGAGATTTGTCAGTGCCAAAACTACCACCAAGCAGCAATCGGGTAGCAATCGTGGAGCGTCTCCCTAAACCTAAATAATTTCGGAAATCAAAAATGGCATTTGTGAGCGCTAACTGACTACCAATAGCCGGGAATGAACGTTCAATTTGAACGCGGTAACGCGTGCCTCTATACGGTGCCCATTCTCTCCACATCGTGTTGTCACCAACAAAAGCGATAGAACCGAGTGCGATCAGTCCGCGTTCATAAAAGTTAAATGGCTCGCTTGTTTGAAAATTATAGGAAAATGGCTCCGTATACATTGAAAACCGAAGGTCTAACCGGCGATACCGATCAAATGGATAAGTGAGATAGCCGCCAGCACCTGTAACACGTTGTAAAATTCCGCGCTGATTTCGAACCGAACCAAACCGATGGTATTGATGGTAGTTGTAAACTGCTGCACCAACATCGGCGCGATGCGTCAAAAACCCATACTGTGCAATAAAATCGGGAATGAGATATCCACCAGATTGGTTAATCACACCCACTTCAACGCGATGATTTCCTAACATATCGCTTGCACTCATTTGAATTTGGCTACGGAGTAGACCATCTGCACCATAACTAAATTGCGGGAAAATAGCGTCAAAGCGGAAAGAAGATCTTGTGCTATACTTTCGTTTAGCAATTCTATAGTTTGGTTCAGAGGTGTCGGTGTCTAAAACGATGGAAACCGGTTGTGCTTCTAATGGAATAGTCTCAATTTTTTCGTCAAGTATTTTTGTGGATTCCATGATGCAAATATCATATTTGCCGTTTTGATATGCACTAAACAATAGCTGTTTTCCATCCGGCGAAAAACTCGGATTAAAACAGCCCGTTATAAAGTTAGTGAGCCGTGTCGTTTCCATATTCGTAATATGGAGTTTGTATGCGTCAAATACCCCTGCCCGATCAGCACAAAACAGCACAGATTCACCATCAGACATCCATACGGGACTGATAGCGTTTGAAGAGTTGTCTGTAAGTATTTGTTGGGTTCGTTGGTCAATATCAATTAACACGAGCCTATTCTTACGTTCTCGTTCTGATGCGTAAATGATTACGTTTTTTGTTGGATGCCAAGATGGGTGGGTATCGTTAAAGGAGTCCTGAGTTAATCTGTTGATCGTTTCGGTTTCTAAATCAAGCGTATAAAGATCTGTTTGGCCTTCCTTTAAGGCAGAAAAAACAATACGTTTGCCGGTACCATCATAATTAGGGGAAGTGGCAGTATCAAAATCCAATTTAATGTAGTGTGTCAATTTATGTGTAAGGACATTGACTTCAAATAGGTAGTTAGCATTGTGGTGTTTGCCGATAAACACGATATGATCACCATCTGGTGCCCAGGTAAGGCTTTGGTCAAATCCGCTGGAATCGGTTCGGATTTCCTCGTATTTATTACGGAAAAAACGTTTCGTAATCCGATCCAGTTTTTCCCCAGTTTTTGCGGACATGAGGACGATTTCCAAAAATCCGTCATTACCAGTAATATAAGCGATTATATCACCACTGGGTGACCATACGGGTTTAATATTATGAGAGAATCTCGCTTTTTCAGTCAGTATCTTAGCAGCGATGCTGGGGAGTTCCATATTCTGAATTAATGGCCAGTAACGTTTACGCACCATCTGCTGCCACTCTTTATCAAAATCAGCGAGACTTTTTCCCAAGACATTTTTAAAAACCATGTCTATATTTTTTGTTCTACTTTGCCTTAAGCCTTGCAGAATCTCAGCGATTTTTTCACGTCCATAAGTTTGTACAAGGTAACCGACAGCTAACTGCCCCATCTTATATCCGAGGTAAGGTGAACTTAGTCGATTAAAGTTCTGCAATTCTGTTAGAGGTGCAATATTATTGTTGATACTTGCATCTCTTAAGACCATCTCACCGATAGCATCGTTATCCTCAGCAAAATAATCCGCCATTCCTTCCATAAACCATATAGGCGGAGAATAGAGAAACTCCCCACTATAGATCCTTGCATGAGGTTTCTGGTAAAGAATGTCGTATTGAAAGATGTGAATGAGTTCATGGTAAATAACCTCGCGGAAAGCCTCAAGTGATCCTGTAAAGGGTATGACAATGCGATGTTTAAAGAGTTCTGCAAAACCCCCAATACCTTCATGTAACTCCTGAAGTATGATGTTGGTTTCTTGAAAATCTTTATGCGATTTGTAAAGGATGAGTGGCGTTCTACTTTCAAGTTCGTGTTCAAAGTCTTCGCTGTGTTTGTCGTAAGCGTCTTCCGCGATGGCAGCCATTACCGGTACAAGTTTCGCCTCGCTTGGGTAGTAGTGAATGTCAAAATGTTCTGTTCGATGGATGTGCCAATCAAAACGTTGGCCAGTAATTTTGTTTTTTCCAAAACCTTGTGCCAACACACTTGATGAAATAAGCACCGTGAGACAAAAACAGAGGAAAAAGCGCATAATTTGGGTATCAGCGGATGTCCTCTTTGCTGTGAGTTTTTTTTGAGTGTTCATCAGTTTTCCTTTGTATGATTGTTCCATCAAGAATTTTGGATTTAAGATTAACGTAAGCTCAGTCCAAGTCTGTGTAGTGCAAACTGTTAGTTTGCCTTCCACAGATGCACAAACTAAAGGTTTGTGCTACAAAATACAAAAGTATTTACCGCATCAGGAATCGGTCCTCTTGTTCATAGTGTGGTGAGATGTCGCGTGTAAATTCAGCGGCAGCGCGTTTACTAAGTTCTCTAAGCGTGGCTTCTTGCGGTGCCATCTGCGAAAAGACAAAGGAGCCTATACTGTGTGCCTCCGCGGTGCTTTGCTGATATGCTTCATCCCAGATAATTTTTTCGGTGTCAACATCAATTATCATAATACGAAGTGAGAGTAGATATCTTTTCTGCATATAGTCCTGATAATCCATGACATAACGTTGTTGACGCGCTGAGTAGCGTTCACCGTAGTAGCGTGCTGGTTGGGTATCTGTATAGAATCGGTAACTTCCAACAATGATACCTTTGACTTCAAAATAGTGACCTAACTCGCTCAAGCGCTCGGTGTCTGAAAGCAATTCTTCTTCAATAACTTCTCCAGTCATAATCCGTGCAGTTTCCTGTTTGTCTACGACCTCAAAATGTTTTTGCCGTGCCAAACTGCTTCTTAGGAGTGCAGCAATTTCGGTTCCTATTTCAATAGGTAATTCACCCAACTTAGCAGAACTTTTTTCGCTGACAAAAGGCAGCACGGCAAAGTTTGAATAAGTATTAATGTCAATTTCAGATTGGACTTTAACTGGTATGGAAACGCGTGTCACCTTATTCCCGCAGGCACTCAAGAAGAGGAGTCCCATAACCAACATGCAGGTTATCTTAGGTTGCGTATAGGATTGTAAAATGAAAGATTTTATTTTTTTCTGCATCAGAATAGTCCCAAAGTTAATTTTCTACAAGTTCTTCCGAGGATTCAGGTTGTGTTTCTTCGCTGTCAACTCCGCTTCGCCGTATGTGTAGGCGGCATCTCCGGTAATTGATGCGGTAATATTTACTATCAGGATCAAGTTCGGTTGCGCGTTGATATGCGGATACTGCCTCAGCTATCTTGCCTAAAGCCTCATAACCGACTCCAAGGTTGTTGTGTGCGCCAGCGTTATCTGGGTCTATGGACACAGCTTGCTGCCAGCGAAAAATTGCCTCATTCCAAAGCCCCGCCTGTGCCGCTTTTATGGCAAACTGATTATAATCTTCTACACGGGTCACGTCGTGTGACGCACACCCAATCAAGATTAAAAGGACGAAAACAGAAGCTAACTGGATTCTGGTATATTTTTGTTGCATATTTCTAACCATCCTTGTAAACTCAATTTTACTACAAATCTATTTATAATGTCAAGGAAATGTGGGGATAAGGGCAGAGTCATTCAATTTTCCATTTTTGATGCAAAAAATAAATAGACACTTTGGCGCATGATGGAGACACAAACACACCTATATTTTTTGAAACTCACGTTCTTATAAAACACCGTAATTGCAGTTGACATCCACACTGTTTTCCTATAAAATAACGTGAGTTTAAAAAAGAATTCAATATTGAATGTTGTGTGTCATCTACATTCATCTTAGCATGGAAACCAAACACGAATTTAGAAAGAATAATGGATAACATTACGCAAATTATCAATGACTTTGGCGAAAATATTGTTCAGGTAGATGGTGATATTCCTGTCGACTTGCCAGCTAAGGATGGCGACAGGTTTCTGTTTATCAGTCACGACCAAAGTTTGCTAACACACGGCTTGCACAAATACCCCGCTAAGTTTTTCCCCGAATTACCGCGTTGGCTTATCAAACGGTATTCTCAGGAACGTGACCAAATCCTGGACCCATTTGCAGGTAGCGGCACTACAAATGTTGAGGCACTCCTTTCAAATCGCAATTCTGTTGGAATAGATGTTGACCCATTTTCCCGATTCATTTCAAAAGTGAAAGTAACCCCATTGCCAGAAACGGAACTCAAGTCTGCGCAAAAATCGCTTTTGGAAGCTATCCTCAATTACGATTCTTCGCAGGTTACCGAATCCGACTTACCCAATTTTCCTTATAGAGATAACTGGTTTAACGCAGAAATCCTCCATGAGTTGACCTATTTAAGAAAACATATCCAACAACTCAATGCTGATGATAAAATCAAAGACTTCTTCAAAGTTTGTCTTTCATCTATTATCCGTTCAGTATCTAACGCCGATGATAATTGTACCCGCACAGTGATTCGGAAGAAACTAAACAAAAGAGTAAAGCCTTCAGATGCGTTGAATCGATTCTCAAAAACAGTTCTCACGAAAGTGCCTAAAATGGTTGCGTTTTCTGAAAACTACCCTTCCGACATTACTGTTGATTTTCCTGAGGACATGGATGCAAGGAATATTAAGTATGCAGAAGATCATTTCGATCTCGCGGTAACCTCTCCACCGTATGTCAATGCCGTTGACTATCCGAGAACCCACCAATTGGAGATGTATTGGCTCGGTTTCGCACAAGCTTCCTTAACTGCTTTGAAGAAACAGAATGTTGGTACGGAGAGTGTATCTGCCAGCAATTACAAAGATAGACACGAAATCGGTGTGCCAGAGGCAGATAAGGTTATGACTAACATCTTTGAAGTGGATCCGAGAC
The DNA here is from genome assembly GCA_003635185.1 of Candidatus Poribacteria bacterium. GTDB lineage: Bacteria > Poribacteria > WGA-4E > WGA-4E > WGA-3G > MSPOR6. The sequence continues at coordinate 11,452 of PYJA01000064.1, forward strand.
GTGCTTACATCGCCTTTAAATACCTTGACGATATGCGAAAAAACCTCATTGAAGTTTACAAGGTATTGTGTAAAGGCGGCAGATATATTGTTGTCGTAGGCAATAATCGTATCCGCGGACAGTTATTTGAGAATTGGAAGTATCTCATGCCGATTGCTGAAGAAATTGGATTTGAAGTAGAAACCTATTTCGGTTCGGAGATTATCAAACATTTCATAAAACTGCCGAGAGAGGAACGGATCAATACCGATTGGACTTTAGTTCTAAAGAAATAAATGGACATGTTCACCCCTCGGTAGGCGAGGTTTCCTAACCTCGCTAATGTAAAGGTAATTATGGATTCTACTATAATTCCACCCTGACACAAAAGCAAATTAATCGGGATGTAGGTGGGTCAGCCATTCTCCATTGGAGACCAGATCAAGTAGCGGGAACAGTTATCCCCATTCTGCACCAAGAAAAGCAAGCTGAAACCCTACGGAAAGTCATCGAATCCTTTAACCTACGCAAGCACGCTAAAGACCTTCTGGTATGTGCTAAACGCGCTGTGGAAATCGCTATTGAACAAGATGAACAAACCGCTATTAACTGGTTGGAATCTGTTTGACAGGTGATAGATGCTTAGCGTGTGTCCCTTCAATCACCAGACGACTCTTAAGCATCTTCAGCAGAGAGCTGAACGTATCTAACAATTGTGTAGCATCCTCATTAGAGAGCATATTTAAAAGCGTTTCAGTATCAATACCAGTTCGTTTGCAAATTTCAACAACTCCACCTTGCGATTCTATAAAGACCCGAAGCTCCTTCAGGAAGAAGGGCAAATCGCCATCAGCAAGGTATTCCTCCAATGTCAATTCAAGCAAGTCAATCGCAGACTCCTGATCATTAGCAAGTCTTCTAATTCGATACTCGTGCCAGTTCCCCATTTCTCTCATTGAAGTATTCCTATTTGCAATCGTTCTATACCCGCTGTGCAATGAAAGTAAGCAGTTCGTAGATTGGTAATTATACTTCGTTTTCTATTAAAAACGCAAGGTGTATTTGCAATCTCGGAATTGCTCAGAGTCATTAAACTCACATTCTTATAAAATATCCCTAATTGCAGTTGACATGCTCACTGTTTTCCTATAAAATATGTCCAATACAACTTGTAGAGGCGTTTTGAGAACCGCAGATTGATTTTAGAGGAGATGAAAATATAAATGGCTAACAATATTTTTCCACCGATGGAGACTGCCTATCCGATCAGTGATGCTCACGTCAACAGCTTAGAAGCGTATCAGGCACGATATGCAGAATCAATTCAAAACCCGGAAGGTTTTTGGGCAACAATTGCTGAACGGTTGACGTGGTATCAAAAATGGGACACGGTTCAGGATTACGATTTTGTCAAAGCACAGATAAAATGGTTTGAAGGCGGCACATTAAACGCATGTTATAACTGTCTTGATCGGCACGTGGAAGCAGGGCATGGCGATGAAACAGCGGTTATCTGGGAAGGCAACGACCCTTCCGAAGATAAGACATATAGTTTTAGTGAACTGCTTGCAGAGGTCAAAAAGTTTGCAAATGTGTTGAGAGCGCAAGGTATTAAAAAAGGCGACCGTGTCTGTATCTACTTGCAGATGGTGCCGGAATTGGCAATTGCAATGTTGGCATGTGCAAGGATTGGTGCGGTTCATTCCATTGTTTTCGGTGCGTTTTCAGCCGAATCACTACGAGATCGGATTAACGATTCTGCTTGCAAACTGTTGATAACACAAGACACAGCAATGCGCGGTGCCCGAAGTGACATCCCAATGAAAGCAAATGCCGATGCTGCAGTAACAGATTGTCCGTCTATTGAAAAGGTTGTTGTCGTGAAACGCACGGGTGATGCGGTTGATTTTGACGCATCGCGCGATGTTTGGTGGCACGAAGCAATGGAAACAGCCGATGCCGAATGTGAACCTGAAGTGATGAATGCTGAAGACCCGCTTTTTATTCTTTATACCTCCGGTTCAACAGGAAAACCGAAAGGTGTTTTACATACCACAGGCGGTTATCTGGTGTATACCTCTTATACACATCAGCAAATTTTTGACTACCATGAAGGTGATGTATATTGGTGTACTGCTGATATAGGCTGGATTACTGGACACTCTTATATTATTTACGGACCACTTGCAAATCGTGCAATTACCGTGATGTTTGAAGGTGTACCGAACTACCCCGATTTTGGGCGATTTTGGCAAGTCGTTGAAAAACATAAAATCAATCTATTTTATACTGCTCCCACTGCCCTGCGTGCCTTAATGAAGGAGGGGGACACATGGGTAGAGAAATATGATAGGTCTACGCTCCGATTGCTTGGTACAGTCGGTGAACCGATTAAAGAACCGGAATGGTTGTGGTATTATAACATTGTTGGAGACAAACGGTGTCCGATTGTTGATACATGGTGGCAGACTGAGACTGGGGGAATTCTAATTACACCGTTACCCGCCGCAACGCCACTGAAACCCGGCTCCGCAACGTTCCCATTCTTTGGCATTGAACCTGTGATATTAGATGAAGAAGGAAACGAAGTGGAAGGCAATCCTGCAACCGGTTATCTCTGCATTAAAACAGCGTGGCCCGGCATCATGCGCACAGTGTATGGCGACCATGAGCGTTTTATTGATGTCTATTTTAGTAGGTTCCCTGGCTATTATATGACAGGTGATGGCGTGCTGCGTGATGAAGATGGATATTACTGGATTACTGGTCGTGTAGACGATGTGCTGAATGTCTCTGGACATAGGTTAGGTACTGCTGAGGTTGAAGGTGCAATCGGGCAACATGATGCTGTTGCAGAAGCTGCAGTTGTCGGATACCCACACGATATTAAAGGGCAAGGTATCTATGCTTATGTCACACTTATGACGGGTGAATCCGCGTCAGATGATGTGACAACAGGCATCAAACAGGCGGTGCGACAACATATTGGCCCCATCGCAACACCAGATAAGATACAGTTTACGCCTGCTTTACCAAAAACCCGATCAGGTAAAATCATGCGGCGCATTCTCCGTAAAATAGCAGAAGGCGATATATCTGATCTCGGTGACACTTCAACGCTTGCTGATCCAACAGTGGTTGACGCATTGGTTGAAGGCAGACAATAAAGTTGATTATATAGTAAAGCATATAATTACTTGGACATTTCTGAGCATCAACCTGTTAGGTTGTGCAGAAACGGAACACAACCTAAATGAAGATTAAAAAATAAATTGGGTAATGTGGCGAGGTTAGGAAACCTCGCCAGCAGAGATGTACACCTGCTGCTGGCAAGGTTTCCTAACCTTGCCAATGTCCAGGGAATTGCGGATTTTACTATAATTTCATAGGGGCAGGTCGCTGTGCCTGCCCAATTGCATGAATGAGGGACACTTGTGGCATCAGCACAAAAAATAGTAGATGCATTGAAAAAACAGAATATCACCCATGCCATTGGGGTGCCAGATAATGGCAGCGCACGGATTTATGAGTTATTGCGTGAAGAACCGGAGATTGAGGTCATCACGGTAACTCGTGAAGGTGAGGCATTCGCTATTGCCGCAGGGTTGTTTGTCGGCGGCAAAAAACCTGTAATTATCATTCAAAATACGGGTTTCTTGGAATCTGGCGATGCAATCCGGGGCACTGTTATAAATATGCAAGTGCCTGTTGTCGTATTCATTGGATATCGCGGTTATCACAATCGAGATGCAGAAGGTAAATGGGTTGACTCTGTTGCTGCGTTCCTTGAACCGACACTTAAAGCATGGAACTTGCCCTATAAGATGTTAGAAACAGACGTTGATATTGGAAATATTGATTGGGCGTATAGCGAGGCTGCGGAAACTTCTTTGCCCGCAGCGGTGCTACTCATAGGACATGCGAAATAACAACAAAGGATCGGCATAACAAACACCGTGAATTTATCAAACTGAAAACTCAACTGGAGCGAATTAAATGTTAAGTGTTGAAGAAGCGCGTCAACAGATGTTAGACACTATCCCTGTTTTACCAACAGAAAAACGAGGTATTCTCGACTGTGCGGGGTATGTTCTCGCTGAAGCACTGCATGCTACTGAAAATATCCCACCGTTTGACAATTCTGCAATGGATGGTTTTGCTGTCCGTTCAACAGACGTAAAGGACACATCTAAAGAGAATCCTACCGTGCTTTCAGTTGTTGAAACTATTGCTGCAGGATATGCACCCGAAAAACATGTTTCCTCTGGACAAGCAGCACGGATTATGACGGGGGCGATGATGCCTAATGGTGCAGATGCAGTCGTTATGCAGGAAGTAACCGAGCTTGTTGATGATAAGGTCAAAATCTTTGAAAGCGTTGAGGAAAACGAAAATGTCCGTTTTATTGGTGAGAGCGTTAAGCAAGGTGATTGTGTCATGTCTCCAGGGAAACTGCTTCGGCCGCCAGAAGTATCAATGCTTGCTTCACTTAATTGTGCTGAAGTAACAGTATTTCGGAAACCAACAGTAGCCGTTGTATCTACAGGTGATGAACTTACGCCACTCGGTGAACCGCTCATGCCGGGAAAAATTCGGGATAGCAATCGATACGGTATGTACGCACAGGTTCAGAACGCTGGCGGCACTCCAATTGATATGGGCATCGCTCCTGACGATGAAGCTGAAACGGAGCGTATCTTCCGGGAATCTTTGACAAAAGCAGACGCGCTGATTACAAGCGGTGGCGTTTCGGTTGGTGAACACGATGTGGTGAAAAACGTCTTGACGAAATTGGGCAAGATGAATTTTTGGCGTGTGGCAATGAAGCCGGGCAAACCGCAGGCTTACGGCATTATAGACGGAAAACCGATTTTTGGACTCCCCGGTAATCCAGTATCTTCACTTGTTGTGTTTGAGCTTTTCGTACGTCCCGCTCTCCTGAAAATGGCGGGTCACACCGACCTATTACGTCCTATCTTCAAAGCTACCTTAGCAGCAGATGTTACGAACAAAGATGGGCGCGTAAATTATATGCGTGCGATTCTTACAGAGCAAGATGGACAATACATTGCTAAAACAACCGGACCGCAAGGTTCTGGTATTCTACATTCCCTTGTATTAGCAAATGGATTGATTACGATTCCATCCGGTGTAATCTTACATGCAGGTGAAACAGTTGATGCTCAATTTCTGGACTGAACAAGGCTGCTATGGCAAGCGCAACAACCCTTACCACAGATTGGGGAGAGATGGCTTACTTGGATACTGGTGGTTCAGGTAAGCCTTTGTTTTTCTTGCATGGGACAGGATGTGATTCAGCGGATTGGACATCTGTAACTGAGAAATTACCACAGAACCAACGTTTGATTACGTTTGATTTTCGTGGACATGGGCAGAGTAGCGTACCGACCAAACCTTTTACATTAGCTAACCTTGCTGATGATATTCTATTCCTTGTCAATTCAATCGGGATTCAGGAAGTAATACTCGTTGGGCATAGCCTTGGTGGTATGGTTGCAATGGAAGTGGCAAAACGTTTATCTTGTGTTGCTGGGCTTGTTTTGCTTGAAGGATGGACGAGTCTTTCATCTGCTGGCAGTGCCTTTGATACAGGGAGATTTTACGGTGCGCTCTCCCAAACAGAAAGGACAAGTATTCAGCAGAAAGCTGAAAAGACACGGAAACGCTTTAGACCGAATGTCTGGGAAAATTTTTGGACATCTGTCCAAGATTTCGACGCTTATGTTTATCTTGAACAGTCATGCATTCCTATCTATGAGGTATTTGGTGAGATGGGTAGGAATGAATTGACGGAGCAGAAGTTACGCATCCCACCTAATCCCAATATTGAGGTAATATGGGTACCTAATGCAGGACACTATTTGCCGCACGAATGTCCAGCAGAGGTGGCTGAAATCTGCATTAAATTTGTGGATACATTTCATAATTGTTCCAATTAGCTTTCCTCAGGAATTTCAACCGGCAAATCCAGCCGGTCTCCCCACTCTTTCCAAGACCCAATGTAGTTACTCACTTTCGTATAACCGATAAGCCGCAACGCCAAATAGGTTTGGGAAGAACGGTACCCACCCTGTCAGTAGCACATTACCTGTTTTTCCGGTGTGATGCCTGCTGCAGCATACATCTCTCGGAGTTTATCAGCAGGTTTGAATGCACCAGTTTCATCAAGGTTGTTGATCCATTCTATATGAATTGAACTTGGAATTGCACCTGCGCGTTCTGCGCGGGCGACTCTACCGTAGTGTTCATCATCTGTGCGTGTGTCCAAAGAAATAAAATTTTCTTGGTTTAGTGAGGCATGAATCACATCCGCATCCATGTGCGTTTCATGCTTTGCTTCTATCGGAAATTCCGATACGTTGGGGGGTACAACGCCTTCTGTACTGACCGGTCCGTCTGCTGCTACCCATGCTTTATATCCGCCATCTAACACACGGGTCTTGGAATGTCCCAAACACTCGCAAAACCAGAGACCGCGAGATGCCTTCGTCCCTGAAATGTTCTCATACCATATAATTGTTTTAGTGTGATCAAGCCCCCTTTGTTGGAACAGGTAAGCGATCATCCACATAAAAGTATCAAACATCTCTTTCCGAGTGTTGATGAGGCTTAAGCCGAACAGATCAAGGTGAAGTGCCCCTGGAATATGTCCGCTTATATATTCATGCGTTGGACGCGTATCAACGATACAAAACGATTCATCATTAAGATTGCTTTTCAAATCCTCAACTGAAATTACGAGTTGAGGATTCACGTAACCTTTGTACGCCATTTCAAACTACCTTTCTGGTAGGATTTTTACTACCATTTTTAATAATCTTTATTGTTTTCCATCTGCCGGTGCGGTACCAAAGCCACATGGCGGCACCTTGTACCACATTTGAAAGCGCGATTCCGATCCAAACCCCTTTTAATCCGATAAAGTGTGATAATAGAATAACAAGTCCCAAGCCTACTCCCATCTGGGCAGCGAGCGTGATAATCATCGGTGAAAAGGTATCACCAGCACCGTTGAGTGCCTTGCCCAACACTAAAGAAAACGCTATAAATCCAAATGTGAGCGACAGAAACTGGAGGTAAACGGATCCAATTTTTATAACTTCTGCGTCATTAGAGAAAATTCGAATAAATATCTGCGGAAAGATGAGAAATAGTGTACCAATACCCGCCATGACCGTTGTGCCTAATATATTTCCCATCCGGGTTGATTTTTCTGCTCTTTCTATCTGGTTCGCGCCTAAATTCTGCCCGACCACAGGGGCAACAGCATTCGCAATGCCAAAACCGGGGTTCATAACGAATATTCGGAGGCGCATGCAAACCGTATAGGCAGCAACTACATTTTTACCGTAAGGCCCTAGGACCCAAAGGAAACCGAGACGAGATAAATGTCGCCAGAACCCTTGCATAGAACTATAAACGCCTAACCTTAAAATGTCAAGCATTTCTACAAGGTCTGCGCGAAATTGTACGTTTCGTAACGATATTGGCGCGCGTCCACTGAAACACAGAAAAAGTAGAATAATGACACCGACTCCTCTGCCGATGAGCGTTGCATACGCTGAACCTGCAACACCTAATTTCGGGAATTTCCAAAGTCCAAAGATTAACAGCGGATCAAGGACAATGTTAATTGTTGTGGACAAAATTAACACAACCATCGGTGTGACGGCATCGCCGCCTGCCCGGAAGATTGAACCGAGCGTCATTGACAAAAACATTGTGCTGATACCGACAAGTATTATTTGCATATAAGTTGTGCCGAGTTGTATCACATCCGAGTCTGTTATTCGGACAGCACCTAAACCGAATTCAACCAAAGGATAACCAACAATACCGATACCGATAGCAAAGAAAAAGGCAAGTAGGATAGCCTGCATCGCCACGTATCCGGCTTGGGCGTGATTCCTTGCGCCAAGATACTGCGCCACCATAATCCCCGCGCCTGTTGAGATACCGAGAGAAAAAACTGCAATTAACCGGAGCAAATTACCACTCACGCCAACGGCTGCGATTGCAGCAGGTCCTAATCTGCCAACAAAAATCATGTCAACGATATTGAACGCGTCTTGAAGAATATAGCCAAACGTTATCGGCACTGCAAGTTGTAACAGATGATGGAGAAGATTACCTTGAGTTAAATCACCCTGTGTTTTACTCATTCATATCCTTACTGCTATGCTATAGGCGATTTCCTTGCCACCGCTACCGCTCCTAACTTTGGTGATCTAAATTTACCCTTGAATTTAAAAAGCGATTGATTTATACTCAAACAAAACACACAATCTTAAAAAAAGAGGTGAATCATATAGTGAGAGTATTGATTATGTCCGATATGGAAGGCGTAAGCGGCATCGTTGTGTGGGATCAGGTTGATGGTGGTGCTGCAATGTTTGAAGAGGGCAGACTTCTCTACACTGAAGAAATTAACGCTGCTGTACGCGGTGCTAAAGCCGCTGGCGCAACGGAGATCGTCGTTGTGGATTGCCACGGTGCCGGACAAGGCTGGACATTTAATTCGCTTATCCCAGACAAAATACATCCAGATTGTGAATGGGTAGCACATCATGGATGGGGACGGTTTGACGACATGTGGAAAGATGGATGTGACGCGTGTTTGCTCATCGGGATGCATGCCCGAAGTGGCACCCCCGATGGTGTGTTGTGTCATACTATTTCTACCGTTCGATACCGGAATCTTTGGTTCAATGACGATCTCGTTGGAGAAACCGGCGTAAACGCGGCACTCAACGGACACTATGGTGTTCCTATCGCTCTTGTTACAGGCGATACAGCAGTGTGTAGAGAAGCCAAAGAACTGCTCGGGGATAACTTGCCGACAGTAGCTGTTAAGAAAGGACTCAGTCGATACAGCGCAAGACATATCCCGCCCGTACGTGCCCGCCAGATGATAGAAGATGCCGCTAAAGACGCGCTTTCGGATTTAACAAAGGTGCGACCTTATGTACCTGCTCATCCCACAACAATCAAAATTGAAGTCTCAAGTGTAGATAAACTTGCAGACTTCAAAGGACGACCCGGCGTTGAAATAACAGGACCCGTCACCGCTGAGAGCCGTGCAAAAGATTGGATGACAGCGTGGAACCAGTTCTGGCCTTTCGTCTAAGATTTCCTCTCTTATCACCGAATTTAAAATTTCTCACTTTGGTAGGCGCGATTTCAAATCGCGCCTACCAGAGCAGATAATCATATCCGTTTTAAGATTCTTCAAGAACATCAAGCGGATCCTCTGAAGCATCTTTGCGTTCCAACAGTTCAACCTCGTATCCATCTGGATCGGTGATAAAAGCCATCTTCATTCCACCGGAGGTAAACTGCTTGCGCCATTCATCCGGCCAAATCTCCAATCCTGCTTTCTCCAAGCCATCGCAAAATTCGACAATATCGGGAACACCAATAGCGAAATGCATCAAGTCTTCCTGTACCTGTAGTTCAAAATCGGGTGAATAGGTTAACTCCAAAGTGTGTGCATTGCCCGGAAGTTCAAGATGCACGATTTGGTTGCCCGCAGGGGATTTATCGCTGCGACTCAAAACTTTGAACCCCAGATGGTCACAATACCATTTAATAGAATGATCAAGGTCGCTGACGCGAACCCGTGTATGTAAAAACAGTGCCATGTCTGTCTCCTATTTATTTTGATGTATAAAGGTCAAGTTGCTACATAGTAGCACAAACTTCATGAAGTTTAAGAAAATATTTCGGTAATGTGGCTAGTGTTTAGTCAAGTGCTAATTGATGAGTCTTGAAAGTAGGCGGGAATCGGAGTTCCCTCCTACCATAAGCAGTCCACTGGTAGGAGCGATCTCCGAATCGCGACCTATAATATGTTGACAAAGCACTAGATTAGGAAACCTTGCCAGCAGTGGGGTATCCATGCCTTGTGCGGATGGAAAATTACCGAATTAATAAATTAATCTTCATCCAGTTTGTGTCATAAGGGCGCAAACTGGAGAAGTGGACGTTACGAAACCCTGCGAAAAATGAATTATTCTCTATTAAAAGTGGTATCTGCATATCTAAAATTTGTAGATAGCAACTTATACCAAATTAACAGGATTTATCTTCTTTTATTAAAGTCAAGTGCGGTTAGGAAACTGCACCTACTACGGCATTTATGAAACAAGTTGAATGTAAGCCATTTGCGCACCATCGCCGCGCCTCAATTCACCCCGGATAATGCGGGTATAACCACCATTTCTATCTTGATATCGAGGGGCTATATCCTCAAAGAGTTTTTGAAGGATAGCGTGCTTTTGCATTATTGCCCCCGATTCACCTCGACGTGGGGTATGATGTAGGTTTGCTCCGTATAAGAGCCTTGCGGCGCGTCGGCGCGTATGCAAAGTGTCCTGTTTCGCGAGGGTAATGAGTTTCTCTGCGACGCGCCTAAGTTCCTTGCATTTGGGTAAGGTTGTCCGAATTTGTTCGTGTTCAAATAGCGCGGTGGCTTGGTTACGGAAAAGAGCGTTTCGGTGGCTTGTGGTACGCCCTAATTTTCTGCCACGTTTTCTATGACGCATTATACTTGTTCCTCCTCATCCGTGTCGGTATCCTCGTCGTCCTCTAAATCCATGCCAAGGGTCAAACCCATGTTAGCGAGTTGGTCTTTGATTTCATTCAGAGAAGTTCTACCGAAATTTTTGTATTCTAACATCTCTTTTTCATTTTTGGAGACAAGTTCACGGATAGTTTTGATATTTGCAGTTTCAAGGCAGTTACCAGCTCGAACTGAAAGTTCAAGGTCAGCGACAGGTTTAGAGAGATACCTGTTTCTCAACTCCTTCGCTTCATCAAATATAGGTTCCGGTTCTATGTAGCTTTCATCGAATTCAGTAAAGATATCAAGTTGACTCCGTAAAATATCTGCAGCTTGTGTAATTGCCTGTTTTGGCGTGATACTGCCATCTGTCCAGATTTCGAGATTGAGTTGATCGAAATTTGTCATGTCCTCAACCCGAGTTTCACTTACCGAGAAGTTCACTTTTTCGACAGGCGAAAATTTGGCATCAACCGGAATCCATCCGATGGGTAGTTTAGGGTCTCTATGTTCTTCTGCAAGTGAATAACCGCGTCCCGTTTGCACCTGAATTTCCATATCAATTCCCTGACATGCATCAAGTGTTGCGATATGTTGGTCGGGGTTAATAATTTCAACGAGTGAATTGGGACGAATATCTGCTGCTGTCAATTCGCCTGATCCACTTGCGTTAAGCTCCAATGTCATCGGTTCGTCCTGTAGCAGTCGGAATCGAATTGCCTTGAGATTGAGAATTATCTGTACCACATCTTCAAGAATCCCTGGAATAGTTGAATATTCATGCTTGACCTGATCAATTTGAATGGTAGTAATAGCGGCTCCTTTAATCGAGGAGAGAAGTACTCGGCGAAGCGAGTTACCCAGCGTAGTGCCGAATCCTCGTTCAAGCGGTTCTGCGGTGTACTTTGCATAATTGGGTTGTAAGGTTTCGGTATCGGCTACCAGACGTTCGGGCATTGTTAAACGCAATCTATCCATCGATTTTCTCCTATCGGCTTAAGTTGTTTTATAAACGGAGTCAGACAAGTTTTGGTCCAGAAACAACTTTTTGTCCACAGATGTTGTCCGTGGAAGCGAAGTAACTTTTGGGAACAGTGCATGTTGTTTTCTGCGGTATGGACTCGTTTGAGAGGCGAATTTATTAGATTTTACCTGGAATACAATTCAATAATTAGTTGTGTATCCAACTCTGCTGCAATATGCTCCACAATTGGGGCACCTTGTACTCTACCTTCCGGTTTATCAGCATCAATTTCAAGCCATTCTGGTGCACCCCGTTGCTTTGAGAATTCTAACGCTTCTTGAATCATGATGTTTTCGCGACTTCTTTCGCGTGGCGTGATAACATCCCCGACTTCAACCAGATAGGAAGGGATATTGACGCGCTTCCCATTCACAGTGAAGTGATTGTGCTTCACCAGTTGTCGGGCTTGTTTGCGTGATGTCGCGAATCCTAATCGATAAACAACATTGTCTAAGCGGCGTTCAAGAAAGGCTATTAAATTCTCACCAGTGATACCGGTTTGGCGTGCTGCTTTAAAATAGTAGTTGCGAAACTGCTTCTCAAAAACGCCATAGATTCGCTTTGCTTTTTGTTTCGTGCGTAATTGCCGTCGAAACTCGCCACGGGCGCGTGTAGGTGGTTTTTGCCCATGGTCACCAGGTGGATAACTTCGTCGTTCAAAAGAACATTTCGGCCCGATACACCTACGTCCTTTTAGAAAAAGTTTCTCGCCCTCTCGACGACATAATTTACAGACAGAACCTAAATATCTACTCATGTGTCTCCTTAGTTTACACTCGTCGTCTTTTCGGGGGACGACACCCGTTGTGTGGAATAGGTGTCATGTCCTTCATTAAAGTAATTTCTAAGCCGGCAGCGGCGAGCGCGCGAATAGACGATTCCCGCCCTGATCCCGGCCCTTTCACTCTCACTTCAACCCGTTTCATACCGTGTTCCATGGCTCTTCTGGCACATGCTTCGGCAGTTTGTTGTGCAGCAAAAGGGGTTGACTTGCGCGAACCGGGGAACGTCATCCCTGCGCTTGCCCAAGCAACCGTATTACCGTTAGGATCAGTGATTGTTACAATTGTATTATTGAATGTAGCCTGGATATGGGCAATGCCCTCCGGCACATTTTTTCGTTCCCGTCTTCGTGAACGCAAACTGTTTCTCCTTTACAAATATATTTTGAATTGAATTCTAATACTAAATTAACAAGATTTATCTTGTTTTCTTGGCATTAGGCGCGTTTACAAAACGCGCCTACCGAGAAGAATCGCGTTAATTTGGTATAAGTGGGTGTCCGTGAAGACACCTCAGACATATAGTAAAACCTACAATTATTGGGACACTTCTGTCCCACAAACTAAAAGTTTGTGGGACAACTTCTATTGTCCGTTCTGTTTCCAAAACGCTTCTTACCCAAGAATCCAAATAACAGCAAATCCGCAATGATTGTTTCTTGTGAAAAGAAATCGCATTGATGCGGACCGTTGGACAAATCAACCGGCTTTGCGGGCTGTTTCTTTGAGTTTTCGACCAACAGAGATCGTACGGGCTTTACCTTTTCGTGTGCGAGCATTTGTATTTGTGCGTTGTCCACGCACAGGTAGCTGCCTTCGGTGGCGGAGTCCACGATAACTGTTAATATCCATAAGCCGTTTGATGTTCTGGTCGACTTCGCGGCGTAAGTCACCTTCAACCTTATATTCTTCAGTGATTTTATCTCGCAGTTGGCTGACTTCGTTTTCAGCTAAAGCATCGACCTTTTTGGCTGGGTCAATATTAAGATCAGTGACGATCTTTGATGCAGTCCAACGCCCAATGCCGTAGATGGCTGTCAACGCAATATCAATCCGTTTATTGCGAGGTAAATCAACGCCTGCTATACGTGCCATAGTTTTCTCCTTATAGGTGGAATGAGATTATCCCTGTCGTTGTTTGTGCTTCGGATTTGAAGGACAAATAACACGGACAATTCCTTTTCTCTTAACAATCTTGCAACGGTTACACATTTTTTTGACAGATGGTCGGACTTTCATAGTTTTCCTTTCAATTTGTTTGCAATAAGTGCTGTTATCTTCTTGAGCGTCCTTTTAAACGTCTATCTTTTAAGAATCCATCATAATGGCGCATCGTTAAGTAAGATTCAATTTGGGACACAGTATCCAGGACAACGCCAACAACAATCAAAACGGAGGCACCTTCAACCATACCGCCAACACCAAGCCAGCTGGTGATAGAAATGGGAATTACGGCAATGGCGGCGAGGAACAGAGCACCAGGGAGTGTGATACGGGTTAGCGTTGTGTTGATATAATCTGCTGTCTGTTTTCCAGGACGAAGCCCGGGGATAAAACCGCCGTATTTCTGTAAATCCTCTGCCATTTGAACGGGGTTAATTTGGACTGCTGTGTAGAAATAGGTAAATCCTATGATTAACAAGGCATAAGTAGAAAGATATACAAAGCCCGGACTTCCCGGATCCATCCAACCTGCCAAAATACCAACCCATGTCTGATCTTGTGGCAACAAGTTGATAAGCACCCCTGGGAACGTCATCAACGTAATAGCGAAGATAATCGGAATCATTCCTGCGGTATTGACGCGCAACGGTAGATGCATTGCGCGTCCACCAAACACTTTCCCACCCCGTATCTGTTTACCGTATTGCACGGGAATTTTGCGAACAGAAAGATGGATAAAGATTGTGCCTGCCACAGCGATTATAACGAGAGCAAGTAATGCGGAGAGTTGTGCAAGTCCAAAACCTCGATCACTAAACAACTTGCCGGATACTTCAAATACTCCGGTAGGGAAGGCTGCCATAATACCGACAGTGATAATTATTGAGATTCCTTGTCCGATACCGCGTTCGGTAATTTGTTCCCCGAGCCACATCACAAAAGCGGTGCCAGCTGTCAGTGTTAAGACCGCTAAGGCATGCCACCAGATGGTCGGATTGTTGACTATAGCACCAGCACCACCCCCAATTAGCTGCCCCGGGTTTCTCAACAAAACTGTAATCATTATACCTTGAACAATACTGAGTAGGACCGTGCCGTAACGGGTGTACTGGGTGATTTTCTTGCGCCCATCCGGTTCTTTAGAGAGCTTTTCAAGGGATGGAACAATGACAGCAAGCAGCTGCATAATAATTGACGCACTGATATAGGGTTGAATACCGAGTGCAAAAATCGTCATCTGACTAAATGCCCCACCAGAGAAGACGTTAATCAACGCGATAACGTTTCCCACAGGATTTGGATCGTCGGGATCCCCCTTGAGCTGATCAATAAACGCTTCAAGTGCTCCATCATCAAGCCCTGGAAGCGTAATGTGTGCCCCAAGGCGGTAAACAATCAGAAGTAGCACAGTAAAAATAATGCGCTTGCGTAATTCAGGAATTTTAAAAGCGTTTTGAATTGGCTTAATCACTTAAATCACCTCGGCTGTGCCGCCTTTCGCTTCAATTTTTTCAATGGCTGATTTTGAGAAGCGATGTGCGCGCACGTTCAGTCGTTTTTCCAATTCACCGTCGCCAAGTATTTTAATGAGCGCGTTTTTCCGTTTGATGATGCCAACTTCGCGGAGGAGTTCAGGATTCACCTCAACCTCCTCTTCAAATAGATTAAGGGTTTTTATGTTGATGACATCGTACGTTAAACGTTTGTGTGCGATTCTTCGGGGACCACGTTTTGGGACGCGCCTAACTAACGGCATCTGTCCGCCTTCAAACCATGCGGGGATTGACCCGCCCGAGCGCGATTTCTGTCCTTTATGTCCACGCCCACAAGTGCCGCCGTACCCTGATCCTCTACCACGACCAACACGTTTTCGTTTACGAGTTGAGCCAGGAGCAGGTTTGAGTTCGTTGAGTTTCATTGAATCTATTGTTCCTTAGATATAACTGAGCAGCCTCAGTCGTTAGATTTTGTAGGTCGTTTATGTAAGAGTTCTTCAACTGTTTTGCCTCGAATCCGTGCAACTTCGTTGACATCCTTGAGGTTTCTCAAGCCGATCATCGTTGCTTCAGCGATATTCTTGACATTTCTTGAAGAGAGACATTTTGTAAGTGCATCGCGAACACCTGCGTATTCCAAAATTGCACGCGTAGCATGCCCAGCAATGATACCGGTGCCAGGGCGGGCCGGTTTAAGCAAGACTTTAGCAGATTTGAATTCACTGATAATTTCATGCGGAAGTGTGCCATCAACCAAAGGGACACGTATCAGGTTTTTCTTCGCATCCGCAATACTTTTTCCTACTGCACCAGCAATTTCACTTGCACTACCAAAACCGATTCCAACAATGCCATCTCGATTGCCGACAACAGAGAGGGTATTAAAACTCGGAGTTCTCCTCCCTTTACCGACACGCATGACCCGATTTATGGCAATGGGTCGCTCTTCAAATTCAAAATCGTCAGGATTGATTTTCTCTTTTTGCAAAAAAGCCTCCTCTCAAGGGATGAGCATGGACTATTAAAACTTAAGCCCGCCTTCCCTTGCAGCTTCAGCGAGGGCTTTGACCCGACCATGATAAAGATAACCGCCGCGGTCGAAGATAACTCCCTCAATCTGATGTTCCTTTGCCTTTTGTGCGATGAGCTGACCAACGCTTTGAGCAACCTGGACCTTCCCCCCCTCAGAGGTATTTCCTTTTAATTCAGGGGATAAACTGGAAGCATGTGCAAGCGTTTTGCCATTCTCATCATCAATTATTTGGGCATAAATATGTTTTAAACTTCTATTGACAGAGAGCCGAGGGCGTTGACTCGTGCCGCTAATCTTGCGGCGAACTCTTTTCTTTCGGCGGAGATGGCTCATCTGTTTTCTTTTCATCTTTTCCAACGGATTTCCTCCGGCAGCTAAATCTTTTTTAAAGTAGCACAATCTGTTAGATTGTGCCTGTGAATGCGCAAACTGGAAGTGGACGCTACAAAAATGTCACTATAAATTAGCCTGCAACCTTTCCTTCTTTGTCGCGGACCCGCTCACCATCGTAACGTATACCTTTACAAGGTTTATAGACTTCAGGTTTTTTAACTTGACGTATAGAAGCTGCAACTTGCCCGACAACTTGTTTATCGATTCCACTCACTACAATAGGTATGTGTGCCTGACCGTCTATATTCTCTGGCGGTTCAACAGTCAATGTGATTCCTTCTGGTGGCGTGAAAGTTACAGAATGTGAATACCCAACATCAAGCGTCAAAATATTCTGACGATTAACCTCGGCACGATAACCTGTACCTACGACGCGCAATTTTTTCTCAAAGCCTTCCGAAACACCGGTCACCATGTTCGCAATCAGGCTGCGTGCTAAACCGTGCAACGCTTTTTGCTGTTTCTCATCGTTCGAACGTGTGATGTTTATAACGTTCTCTTCTATATTTGCATCAATTCCTTGTGGGATAATCCAATTCAATGAGCCTTTAGGTCCCTCTATCTCTATCTCACTGTTGTTGAAAGCGACTTTCACAGAACTCGGAATTGGAATCGGAATTTGTCCAATGCGTGACATTCTATTTCTCCAATTAAATTTTGAACTTGCAAGGACGCTATGAAGTACGCAGTACTTTAATTACCAAACATAGCAAAGGATTTCGCCACCGATTTTGGCACGTCTACACTCTATTGAGGTTTTGACTCCTTGCGATGTTGAAAGAATCGCAATCCCCAAGTCACCAAAAACGCGTGGTACCTTGTCTGACTTTGTGTAAACGCGTCTTCCGGGTTTGCTGATTCGCTTCAGATTGGTAATAGCTTTTTCTTTATTATTT
Organism: Candidatus Poribacteria bacterium; assembly: GCA_003635185.1. Taxonomy (GTDB): domain Bacteria; phylum Poribacteria; class WGA-4E; order WGA-4E; family WGA-3G; genus MSPOR6. The sequence goes on from PYJA01000064.1 coordinate 28,801, forward strand.
GCGCCGTATTTCAGGTAGATACGTATAATCCCCTGTTTCCCGTCCTCAATTAAACGATAGTTTCGGACAAAACCTTCTTCAGACAAGATACGGGCAATCTCTAATTTTACCTTAGATGCTGACACCTCAACGCGCTCATGCCCAGCCATATTAGCATTCCGTATCCGCGTCAACATATCTGCGATCGGGTCAGTCATTGACATTAAAAAATCTCCTTCTTACCAACTTGCCTTTCTTACACCGGGAATTTTCCCCGCTCGCGCAAACAGGCGAAAGCAGATACGACATAATTCAAACTTACGCAGATACCCCCGCGCCCGGCCACAATTTTTGCAGCGGCTATATTTCCGCGTCCGAAAACGAGGGGTCTTTTTATTTCTGGCAATCCATGATTTACTTGCCAACTTAACTACTCCTTTGATTGTAACTTATTCGTACTAACTTGAAAAAACATAACGTGTTACTGACGAAAAGGCATGCCGAATTCACGTAATAGTGCCCGTGCTTCTTCATCACTTGAGGCAGTTGTCACAACTGTTACATTCATACCGCGGATATCATTCACGTTGTCATAGTCAATTTCCGGGAAGATGAGTTGCTCTGTTAAACCCAACGAGTAATTTCCACGTCCATCAAAAGCGTCGGGGGAGACACCGCGAAAATCTCGGATCTGAGGTAACACAACGTTAATCAAGCGGTTAAGAAATTCATACATTCTATTCTGCCGAAGTGTGACTTTACACCCGATTGCATCACCAGGGGTACGCGACATCTTTGACGGACCTCTGATTTTAAAGGCAGAGATAGACTTCTTCGCCCGCGTGATAATTGCGCGCTGCCCAGCAATAAGCGTCAACTCTTCAACAGCATCTTCGAGTGCTTTCGGGTTTTCCTTCGCTTCGCCGACCCCAATATTTAACGCAATTTTTTCCAACTTTGGAATCTGCATTACATTTTTGTAACTAAACTCTTTCTGCAATGCGGGGATAACTTCTGTTTGATAAAAAGTTTTAAATTGGCTCATCAACCTTGTATCCTATAGCGTAATGGTTGCATAGTTGATCTTAAACAAAGACGACAGAATAAGTCGCTGATTGATATTATCAATGTTCATATCAATCTATCTTTCAACCTTTTTCAAGTTAGAGATATGAATCGTACCCTCACGTTCAACAACGCCACCTTGTCCCGTTTGATTTGGGCGCAAATGGCATTTTATAAAATGGATACCTTCAACTACAGCTCTATTTTTCTTTGGAAAAATCTCTAACACAACACCTTGCTTGCCTCGGTCTTGACCGCTCAAGACCAACACTAAATCATCTTTTTTGATATGCAGCTTTTTCTTAGACATAATTTATCCTCCTAAATCACCTCAGGAGCGAGTGAAACAATTTTAGTGAACTTTTTTTCTCGGAGTTCACGAGCAACCGGTCCAAAAATGCGTGTTCCCATTGGATCATTATCGGGATCATCGGGTTTAAGGAGAACTGCTGCGTTTTGATCAAACTTGATATAAGAACCGTCTGAACGGCGATATTCTTTAGCTGTACGGACAACAACAGCGCGAACTACTTGCCCTGCTGTGACCTGTGTATTTGGTGCTGCCTCTTTAATACTGGCTACAATTATATCACCGACCCGTGCATAACGTCGTCGGGTACCCCCGAGTACGCTAATGCACATTAGATTTCTGGCACCTGTATTATCGGCGCAGGTTAATCGCGTATAATTTTGAACCATTGCCGTCCCTTCCTTCCACTTAATCAGTAGCAGCCTGTGCTGCTGATATTATAGATTGCACCCGCCATCGTTTACGCTTACTCAACGGGCGGCTTTCAACCACCTGTACAACATCGCCTACTTTACAATTATTCTGTTCGTCGTGTGCCAGGATCTTTTTTGTTGAGCGCACAACTTTTTTGTAAAGCGGGTGTTGATAACTCCGAACAATCGCTACGTTGACAGTTTTTTCCATTCGGTCACCGACAACCGTACCGATTCGGATTTTTCGGTGTCTTCGTTTATCCACGTTCAATTTATCCTTATTCTTGGACATTGGTATAAGGCATTTTTCTTCTAAACACTTTTCTGATTCCGAACAGATGTGTGTATAGTTGAAACAGCCCCAACGATATTGTCCTATCTCAATTCTTAATCTTGAGATTCTAATTCTCGAGCGCGTAGCACAGTTTTCACACGAGCAATATCTCTCCGAATTTTCCCGGGGAGACTTGTGTCTTCTAACTGCCCTAAGATACCTCGGGTTCTTTGGTTAAAAAGATTCTCTTTAAGAGATTCTAATTCGTTTTCCAATTCTTGAGTTGAACTGGTTTGTAACTCATGAGCTTTCATATATTACACCTCATCCCGCGCGACAAATTTCGTCTTAATAGGAAATTTGTGAGCTGCACGTTCCATCGCTCCTTTGGCATCTTCGCGGGAAACACCACTTAATTCATATATGATTCGCCCAGGTTTAACAACGGCGACCCAAAATTCTGGAGCCCCTTTTCCGCCGCCCATCCGCGTTTCAGCAGGTTTTTTACTAACGGGCTTGTGAGGAAATATCTTGATCCAGATTTTTCCACCGCGACGGACGTGTCGTGTAATGGCAACTCGTCCGGATTCAATTTGGTTGCTTGTTATCCAGCCGGCTTCCATTGCTTGTAACCCGTATTCGCCGAAGTTGATCTGTGAACCGCTGCGCGGTTTTCCTCTACGTTTTCCACGGTGCACCTTCCGATGCATCACCCGTTTCGGCATTAACATTTGCATTACTCCTTAAATCAGTTTGTAAACACACGCGCAAAGTAATCGCATTGGTTTAATTATCTTCCCGCCTGTCGTTTTGTCTTTGCTGTCTCCGTCTACCCCGTTGTCTGCCCGTGGTAGTGCGGTTATTCCGCTGCCGATTTCCAGATCGTTGATCTCCCGTATTACTTTGTCTACCACTGCCCGTATTGCTTTGTCTACCACTGCCCGTATTGCTTTGTCTACCACTCTGTTGACGGCGGGAGCGAGTACTTGATTCCTCACTTAACGCTTCTGGTACACCGAGGATTTCACCTTTGAAAATCCAAGTTTTAACACCGATTTTCCCATAAGTTGTATTAGCTTCAGTGAACCCATAGTCAACGTTGGCTCTGAGCGTATGCAACGGCACTCGTCCTTCAAGACTGGATTCGGAACGGGCTATCTCTTTACCGTCAAGCCTACCGCTGACCATAATTTTAACGCCTTGCGCTCCAGCTTGCATGGCATCAGCGATTTTGCGGCGCATAGCCTGCTTAAAACTGATGCGGCGTTCAATTTGGGTTGCAACAGCTTCAGCGAGGAGTTGGGCATCAAGTTCTGGAACTTTTATTTCCATAACCTCAATTTTTACTGGGCGCCCAATAAGTTTCTCAAGTTCCGCTTTTAATCTTTCTGCATCTACTCCTCGACGCCCGATCACAATACCGGGCCTCGCGGTATGTATATAAATGGTGCATTTTTCAGCAACACGTTCAACTTCGATTCGCGAAACCCCAGCACGTTCTAACTGTTCTTTGATATATCGCTGAATCTGAAAATCTTCATGTAGCCATTTCGCATAATCGCGATCACTATACCACTTTGAATCCCACGTCTCAATTATTCCTAAGCGTAACCCACGCGGGTGAGTTTTTTGTCCCACATAAACCTCCTGTTGGACACTACCCTATATATTATTTCGGAGGACATGTTGTGGTATTGATTACTCACCATCATCTTCACTCTCCTCATCCACGACAACAGTGATATGGCTTTGACGTTTAAAAATTCGATTTGCCATACCTCGTGCGCGGGGGCGTATCCATTTACGTGTAATTCCTTCATCAACACGGATCTCTTTAACGTACAAATTAGCGACTTCTACTGCAGGCTCCTGGTATTGGATGTTCGCTGCAGCAGATTGAATCAGCTTATAAATTATTGGTGCTGCTGCTTTATGTGTAAAGAGCAGTTGATTCAACGCATCGTCAACATATTGATTCCTAACTAAGTCGGCAACAAGACGCGCTTTTCGCGGTGCTACCGAAGCGTTCCGAATCTTTGCCCTTCCTTCCATTAGTTTCTCCTAACAAAACTTTAGACACAAACTTGTGTGCAATGTTTTGCTTTGTATTATTTATAACAATGTATCAGATAGTAAGTGCGTCTAATGTCAGAAGCACTCAATTTACAATATGAATATAATATAAAAATTATCTTCTCGTTGAACCGCCTGCGTGAGAACGAAAGGTCCGAGTCGGCGCAAATTCCCCGAGTTTATGACCAACCATATTTTCTGTGATATATACAGGAAAAAACTTCTTTCCGTTATGAATCGCGACGGTATGCCCAACAAATTCTGGTGTAATAGTGGAACTTCGTGCCCACGTGCGAATCACACGTTTGCTACCAGATTGCTCCATTTCTGCTATGTGCTTAGCGAGTTTTGCGTCAACATAAGGACCTTTTTTAATAGAACGCGGCATCAATTCTCTCCTTTTAACTTTACCTGTGTATGAGAAGGATAAGTGTGAAAACCATTATTTACGCCTTCCCATAATATACTGACCAGATTTCTTTTTTGGGTTTCGCGTCTTATACCCTTTCGTCGGCACCCCCCAAGGTGTAACAGGATGTCTACCACCGGAACTTTTGCCTTCACCACCGCCATGTGGATGGTCAACTGGATTCATTGCAACACCTCGAACCTTTGGGCGTTTTCCTAACCATCTTGAACGACCCGCTTTACCGATAACAATAGTCGTAACATTTCCAACTTGCCCGAGAGTTGCCATGGCATTTACGGGGACAAGCCTCACTTCACCCGAAGGCAGACGAATTCGGGCATATTTACCTTCACGATCAACCAACTGTGCTGCGCTACCCGCACTACGGACGAGTTGCCCACCTTTCCCCGGCTTCATCTCTATATTATGGACTGAAGAACCCAACGGGATATTCTCAAGAGGTAAAGCATTTCCGACTTTGATTTCTGCGTCCGGTCCAGATGTAACACTGTCGCCAACTCGAAGGCCAACCGGGGCAAGGATATACCGCTTTTCACCGTCCGCGTAGTGAAGCAAGGCAATATGTGCAGAACGGTTCGGATCATATTCAATTGCTGCAACCTTTGCGGGAATACCGAATTTATCTCGTTTAAAATCAATAACGCGATATCGGCGTTTGTGTCCGCCGCCCCGCCGCCGCACTGTTATACGGCCATTATTATTGCGCCCGGCTTTTTGTTTGCCGCCCTTGACAAGTGATTTCTCTGGCTTCTGGCGCGTAATTTCTTCAAATGTATACCCAGTCATGAACCGACGACTCGGTGTGATAGGTTTATATGTTTTTGCCACTCTTAATTCCTCTTGTTAAACATTCTTTCATGAAACCTTGTGATTCGCACGCGGCACTACACATGCACGAAAACAGAATTTAGATATTTTCAAAGATTGATATCCGAATACCTTCTTCCACGGTAATAATAGCTTTTTTCCAATGGGGGCGTCGTCCGCGTTGATAACGGTTCATTCTCCCTTTGATTTTGCCCTGTACTTGCATCGTGTGGACATTCAGGATATTCCCTTTAAGGTCAAACAATTCCTCAGCAGCACGGCGAATATCTTTTTTCGTTGCGTCTCGACTGACAACAAACGAGTACTTATTACTCTCCCGGAGGAATGTGCTTTTTTCTGTAATGTGAGGTCTTAAAATAATTGAATATTTATCTTTCATAAGATTAACCTTCGGAACGGACGAATTTCGCTTCCAATTTTTCTGCGGCACGCTCAGTAATAACAAGTTTGTCATGCCACAACACTTCGTATATATTAAGCATATCCCAGGTACAACTATTAACCTGTGGAATATTCCGTAGGGAAAGATAGATATTTGGGTTGTGTTCACCGAGAACGAACAGCACCTTTCCCTCTAAGTTCAATGCGTTCAGGACTGACACAATCTCTTTTGTTCGCGGACGTTCAAGTGTGAAATCTTCAATTAGGACACACTGTTCATTTTGAAACCGATCAGCAAGGGCACTTTTTAAACCGAGCCGACGGACCTGCTTAGGGGTGTGCTGACGATAACTGCGAGGTTTCGGACCAAATGCGACACCACCGTGTACTCGAATTGGGGATCCTGCATCACCTACACGCGCTCTACCAGTTCCCTTTTGGCGGTACAATTTCCTACCGCTTCCGGTGACTTCACTCCGACTTTTCGCTGAAGCAGTACCACGCCTCTGGTTAGCAAGATATGCCACCACGCATTGGTGTACCACAGCTGTATTTACCTCAGCATGTGTAAATGAGTCTGCAAGGTCTTTTTCGCGAAGCACCTCTCCTGAACGATTGTGTACATTTAAAGTTGCCATATCTTTTTGTATATTCTCCGATGTCTAAACTTGGCATGAATTACCCCTGCTATCCTCTCGGAGGTGCTGGGGTAGAACATTCAAATTATTCACCAAGTTAACTCTCTGTAATGTTCGTTTCAGAAGCCTTAACAGCTTTCCTAATTAGAAGGAATCCATTTGGTGGTCCTGGGATTGATCCTTTAACAACCAACAAATTCCGCTCAGCGTCGGCTTGGATAACCTGTAAATTTTGGACAGTGTGTCGTTTGGCACCGTAGCGCCCCGGCATTTTCTTTCCTTTAAAAACACGGGAAGGCGTAGCACTTGCACCGATAGACCCCGGACGACGTAGGTCTTGCTCACCACCGTGGCTCTTCCTACCGCCTTTAAATCCCCAACGTTTCACAACACCAGTGAATCCGTGTCCTTTTGAAGTACCAGTTACATCTACGAGTTCACCTTCTGAAAACAGACTTGCATCAACAGTATCACCCACTGCTACCCCTTCAAGACTTTCTACGCGAAACTCGCGTAGCACTTGTGTGGGGGGGACATCTGCTTTAGCAAAATGCCCTCGGATGGGACTGTTGAACTTGTTTTCTTTTCGTTTGCCAAACCCCAACTGAACTGCCTGATAACCGTCCCGTTCCTGTGTTTTCACTTGAACAATTGGACATGGACCGGCTTCAATCACAGTAACCGGAACAGCCTGTCCAGACTCTTGAAAGATTTGGGTCATCCCTACTTTTCTGCCGATAATTCCGCTAATCATCTCCTACCTCCCTTAGAGTAATGTGATTTTGACATCAACCCCGGCGGGGAGATCGAGCCGCATCAGCGCATCAACTGTCTTCGGGGCAGTTTCCAGAATATCCAATAACCGCTTGTGGATCCGCATCTCAAACTGTTCTCGCGATTTTTTGTCCTTGAACGTTGAACGTTGAACAGTATAGATGTGTTTCTTTGTCGGCAACGGGATCGGCCCGGAGACTCTCGCCTGCGTTTGTTTCGCGGTGACCGCAATTTGCTTTGCAGACTGATCAAGTAAACGGTGATCGAACGCTTTGAGTCTAATACGTATTTTTTGATTGTCCATCTCTTGGTTCCTTCTTTGAAAAGTAACGATGCGTCCCCTTGTGGTTTATATTTATCAAGTTTCTTGTCGAAACGTCTTAGCTAATTCAACTATTGTCCTATTAGCAGGACATCCCGACAAGAAACATAAACGCTTTGTTTGCTTAATAACCGAGGAACGGATCCTACAAAGGCCTCCGCGTTACTCAAGGATCTTAGAGACAACGCCAGCACCGATAGTGTGTCCACCTTCACGGATAGCGAATCGAAGTTGTTCTTCCATTGCGATCGGTTTCGACAGCTCAACAGTAATCTGCGCGTTGTCACCCGGCATAATCATTTCAATACCTTCAGCCAGATTCATCTCACCGGTAACATCCGTTGTCCGGAAATAAAATTGCGGACGATACCCACTAAAGAACGGATTCCAGCGTCCACCTTCCTCTTTTGTCAAGATATATGCCTCAGCTTCAAATTTGGTGTGGGGCATAACTGTTCCGGGAACCGCTAAGACCTGTCCGCGTTCAACATCATCTCGATCAATGCCTCGAAGTAGTGCGCCGATGTTGTCGCCTGCTCTGCCTTCATCAAGGAATTTATTAAACATCTCAACACCAGTGACAACTGTATCTGTGGTGTCGCGAAGTCCAACGATTTCCACGGTATTTCCGACTTCAACGATACCCCGCTCTACACGACCAGTAACAACAGTGCCACGTCCGCTGATGGTAAAGATATCTTCAATCGGCATCAAGAAAGGTTTTTCTGTATCTCGAACCGGTTGTGGAATAAACTCATCAACAGATGCCATGAGATCGAGAATTGGTTTACATGCGTCACTGGTTGGGTCACCAGCAGATTCCATTGCTTCAAGAGCAGAACCTGAAATGATTGGCGTATCGTCACCGGGAAATTCATATTCGGTCAACAATTCGCGGACTTCCAGATCAACTAACTCAAGCAGTTCCTCGTCATCCACCATGTCTGCTTTATTGAGAAAGACAACCAAGGATGGAACGTTCACCTGCCTTGCCAGTAGCACGTGTTCACGTGTCTGCGGCATAGGACCGTCGGCTGCGGAAACAACCAAAATGGCACCGTCCATCTGAGCAGCACCCGTAATCATATTTTTGATATAGTCTGCGTGCCCAGGACAGTCAACGTGCGCATAGTGCCGATTTTCTGTCTCGTATTCAACGTGAGCGGTGTTAATCGTAATACCACGTTCTTTTTCCTCGGGTGCCTTGTCAATGTCCTCATAAGTCATGACATAGTCTTTGTCAGCGAGTTTTGATAAAACCATAGTAATTGCTGCTGTAAGCGTGGTTTTACCATGGTCAACGTGGCCAATAGTACCAATATTAACGTGTGGCTTTGTCCTTTCAAAAGCTTGCTTTGCCATTTCTGTTCAAACTCCAATTATAGGTTATATATAAAGGGTTTTCATATCGCTAAACCCGAGTTGTATTTCTGTTCTGATATGCGCGCTTAATAGGCGCGCAACGTGTCTCACTGTGTCCAAATGTTTTCGGACGTTCATTATAACCGAACAATTATTTCTTAATCGTTCGGGCATGCCATTTATTTTTTTGATGCCGTGTTTGAGATCAAATCCTCCGCAACGCTCGCTGGGACCTCTCTATAATGACCAAATTCCATAGAATAGTTTGCGCGTCCTTGTGTCAGCGAACGGAGTGCCTTAACGTAACCAAACATCTCAGAGAGTGGCACATCTACCCGAACTACTTGAATACGGGATTTTGCATGCATCTCTGTGTCTCTAATATGAGCACGCCGAGAATTAAGATCACCAATTACTTTCCCAAGGTACTCATCAGGGACTATCACCTCAACTTCCATGATCGGTTCAAGTAGGACCGAACCTGCCTGTTTTGCAGCTTCTTTGAACGCCATTGAGCCGGCAATTGAAAATGCCATCTCTGACGAGTCTACTTGATGGAAAGAGCCATCTACCAGACGAACACCGACATCCACGACAGGATAACCGGCTAAAGTGCCAACATTCATCGCATTTTCGATGCCTTTTTGAACTGCTGGGACGTATTCTTGCGGGATAACACCACCTTTAGTCGCATCCGTAAATTCAAACCCAGCTCCTTTGTCAAGTGGTGTAACTTCAATAACAACATGTCCGAACTGTCCCTTGCCACCGGACTGTCGGACAAATCTACCTTCCACCTTCACAGGTTTAAGCAGTGTTTCACGATACGCCACTTCAGGCGACCCTACATTGGCAGAAACGTTAAACTCTCGCACTAACCTATCCACAATGATTTCCAGGTGAAGCTCACCCATACCAGATAGGAGTGTTTGCCCTGTGTCTGGGTCTTGATGAATTTTGAAAGTCGGATCTTCCTCAGCCAATTTTGAGAGAGCAAGATTCAATTTATCAATATCTGATTGTGAACGCGGCTCAACTGCCACCGACATAACAGGTAACGGAAATACCATCGTTTCTAAAGTGATCGGTGCTTTAGGATCGCAGATAGTGTCACCAGTACTTAAATTTTTCAATCCAATCGCTGCAACGATGTCACCAGCACTAACGGATTGATGTTCTTCCCGTTTGTTAGCGTGCATCTGCATCAATCTGCCGATACGTTCGTATTTTTCAGTGTTGCTGTTGTAAACAGTATCACCTTTGTTCAAAATCCCAGAGTAAACACGGAGATAGGTAAGTTTTCCAACGTGCGGATCAGTGGTAATTTTGAATGCAAGCGCACAGAATGGTGCGTCCTTGTCTGCGGAACGAGTTTCTTCCGCCTCGGTTTTAGGGTTAAACCCATTGAACGATTTAACATCTGTCGGAGCGGGCAGATAAGAGACAATACCATCTAAAAGCGGTTGGACACCTTTGTTTTTTAATGCGCTTCCACAAAGCACTGGCACAACTTTGCTACTGAGAACCGCTTGCCTCAACCCAGTTTTAATTTCTTCGGGCGTAATCTCAACACCATCAATGTATTTCTCACAAAGTTCATCGTCCCATTCTGCGACTGCCGCAAACAATCTATCTCTATATTCATGCACCATTTCTTCCATCTCTGTAGGAATGTCGGTTTCATGAATGACAGCACCGAGACTACCTTCGTCCCACAACTGTCCTTTCATTGAAATGAGATCAACAATTCCTCTGAATTGTTCAGCCGACCCAATTGGCAGCTGAATAGGTACGGCTGTTGTGCCTAAGCGCTCGCCCATCATTTCAACGGTTCGGAAAAAGTCTGCGCCGGTTCTATCCATCTTATTAATATAAGCAATGCGAGGAATTTCATATTTGTCGGCTTGCCGCCAAACAGTTTCCGATTGCGGTTCAACACCCCCAACTGCACAGAATACGGCAACAGCCCCATCCAACACTCTCAGTGAACGTTCAACTTCAACTGTAAAGTCAATATGTCCTGGCGTATCAATGATATTAATATGGTGTTCTTTCCAGTTACAGGTAGTTGCTGCAGCGGTAATCGTAATGCCGCGTTCCTGTTCCTGCACCATCCAATCCATTGTGGTCGTGCCATCGTCAACCTCACCGATCCGATAAACTCTACCTGTATAATATAGTATCCGTTCGGTTACAGTTGTTTTGCCCGCGTCAATGTGGGCCATAATACCGATGTTTCGTGTATGTGATAGGGCTGACCGGCGTGGTCCCCTCTGATTTTTTCCCGACACAGTTTAATAACTCCCTGCTTATTTAGTCTCTATAATATCGTCGTACAATTTTCTCGTGTTGTCTTTATATGTTATTTTACAAATATAATCTGATTACCATCTATAATGTGCAAAGGCTCTATTCGCTTCCGCCATCCGGTGTTGTTCCTGCTTCTTACGAATTGCTTCACCTTCATTTTGCGATGCATCCAAAAGTTCACCTGCTAACCGTGCAGGCATCCCTTTTTCGCCTCGGTTTCGGGCTGATTGGATAATCCAGTTAATTGCTAATGTTGTTCGCCTTTCAGCTTTTACATCAACCGGCACTTGATAAGTTTGACTTCCAACGCGCCGTGGACGGATTTCCAGCACGGGTTTTACGTTATTAATAGCCGTACGAAACACGGAAAAACCTTCCTCTTCCGTTCGATCCTCAATAATCTTAAAGCTGGTGTACACAATTCGTTGTGCAGTGCCTTTTTTACCATCCCACATGAGATGGTTAATGAATTTTGAAACTAATTTGCTGTTATGAACAGCATCAGGACTTACGTCCCGCTTTGCGACGTTTCCACGCCTCGGCATGTATCATTCCTCCAGAGAATCACAAGTATAACTCACTCTCTTACCAATGTTAGAATCTATCATATTTTCTAATTAACCGGGTTTCCGTGCCCCATATTTAGAACGACCCTGACGACGGTTTTCAACACCTGCTGTATCTAATTTACCACGTACAATGTGGTACCGCACATTCGATAAATCCTTGACTCGCCCGCCTCTGACTAACACAACTGAGTGCTCCTGCAAATTATGGTCAATACCTGGGATATAGCAGGTTGCCTCATCAGAAGAAGAGGTAAACCGGACACGTGCCACCTTCCGTAAAGCTGAGTTCGGTTTGTTTGGCGTTACCGTTTTCACCTGTAAGCAGATACCTCTGCGTTGTGGACACTGCTGCAGAATGGGTGACTTCGTCTTTTTGCGATATTTTTTGCGCGGTTTTTTGATTAACTGATTAATTGTTGGCATCTCCACACCTCAACTTATAGACAAAAGAAAAAGCCCTCACAGGGCTTAGGATTCAACTGAACACATTAACGTTGCTCTGAAAAACGACGTCAGACTGCTTCCAAATTGAATGCCTCCTGTGTTTTTTCGGACAAAACTTAACTATAACACTACAAAACTATAATTATAATATGGTTTCTGGCGTTTGTCAAGTTAATTTAGAAAAATTATGTAAATTATTAGTAATTTATTGCGAAATTGCTGTTTTTTTATAATTTAATCACTTTTCCGCGCAGAATTACGTTCTGAACGTTTAAATTTTCATCAACAATAACTATATCCGCGGCTTTGTCCGGGGCAATTGAACCGACGTGATCATCAACACCAAAATTTTGTGCAGGTGTTAATGTCGCCATCGTCAAAGCATCTTCTAAAGAAAATCCCCATGCTATAACATTACGAACACCATCCATAAGGGTGATAATTGCGCCTGCAAGTCTTTCTGTAGGTTTACCGACATCTAACCACATTGCACCGTTTTTTATGTATTTTGGGGTATGGGTATCTTCATGTGTTGTTCCGTTGAGCCGATAGGCATTGTGTTCTGCTTCGTAAACAGCGTCTTTTTGCCATTCTTCTGCTGAAAGTCCCGCGTGTTCAGTGCAATCTGTAATCAATCCAACGCCTGAAATTCCTTTATACTGAATTAAGTGCTTACCCCAAAAAGGGTTAACGTGGTGTTCGTCAACTATCAATTCAGCGTGGACGTTGGGGTGCGCGAAAACTGCTTCAAGTGCGCCGAGGTCACGGTGGTGCATGCCGCTCATACCGTTATAGGTGTGTGTAGCACGCGTCACGCCTGCATCAATAGCGTCCATCGCTTGTTGGTACGTAGCATTTGTGTGCCCCATTGCGATAATGATGTCGTTATAGGCATCTGCCTTGTATTCAGCGAGATGTTTAATAAACTGCAAATTCTCATCGTTTTCTGGGGCAACAGAAATTACTTTTAAGGTGCCATCGGAGGCTGCCCACATTGCGTGGAATTCCTCAAAGTTTGGGGGTGTAATGTATTTGGCGTTTTGTGCGCCATTTTTTGCGAGACTGCCGAATTTTCCTTCAACGTAGGACCCGATAATCCTTGCGCCGTCTGCTATCGGTTGGTCAACGACCTGTGCAATTGCTTCTAAAGATGCGTTTATCTGCTCCATGCTCCCGGAGGAAATACCTACGACTAACGAAGTAACACCGTTAACAGCGTGTGCTCGAGCAATTGTTTCAATGTCCTCAACTTTACCTGTCATGCTGTCGTAGCCGCCGCCGCCGTGGATCAACCCATCAATCAGTCCGGGAAGGACAAGACACCCTGCAGCATCAATGACTCCCTCTGAAGGTGGAAGCTGTTCTTTTGTTATTGTTGAAATTGTATCACCGTGAATGACGATATTGCCCGGACCGTAATGTGCCGGAGTATAGATGTCGCCATTCACAATCGTTAGTGTTTCCATGTCTCCAAAAATCTCTTCTCTAAATTTGTTTTGATACCCAAAGAATGCTTTGGGCGAGAAACTGCAAAAACGGTTCTAATTCAAAATCCTTTTGATGCCCTAAAGAAGTATAACAGATACGCCCACCATTACGCAAACGCGTCCATGCCACTGGCTCCGAATGTTCGTCCGTGTGTCCCATCAGTAGCACAGAAGTATCGTCACGAAGCGATGGATTTTTGTAAAGACTGCCATAACTTTCAAATCTTGGAATGCCGTTTAGAATTGGATGTTCTGTTGCTACGGTTTCTAATTGAACGGTGGGACCGTGCCCGTAATGACCTTGATAATCCCCACCCAATACAGTCTTGTCAAATTCCAACCAGTTCTGATACGCATGGCTTGCTGTCCTAACACCCACAAGCGGTCTGCCTTGTTCGCAATACGTTTGAAATTGTCTGAGCGATTCTCCTGCTGTATTGAGACGACGCGTAAATACTAACAAGACATCTGTATCATCTAATACTGCTAAGGATGGATCATCATCCTCTGAATCGTAGACGATCAAATTTGCTTGTATCGGATAATTTTTCTCAACAAAGGATTTAAAGATATTTAATGAAGTTTCGGAATCGTATTCAAACGAACCCGAAAGCATGCACAAGTTTAGCACAGATTTCCCCATAATAAAATATCAATCCTATCTCTTTTCTAAAAACAGAAAACTGTAGGGATATGGATTTTTCTCGTCTGCTTCACAGTCAATCCGTTTCACTTCTTCCCACTCATTCCAATCAAATTCAGGAAAATAGACATCTCCTTCAAATGTGGCGTGAATTTGCGTGAGGTAGAGTCTACTTGCATGTGATAAAAATGCCGCGTAGATAGGTGCGCCACCACAGATCATAAGTTCCGCCCCGTAGCGTTCAGAAAGTGTCTCCGCAATTTTAATAACATCTTCAACTGAGTGTGCCACGATACACCCTTCGGGTGCTTTATAATCACGGTTGCGTGTGAGGATGATGTTTTGCCTTTTTGCCAACGGACGGGGTAGTGTTTCAAAGGTTTTGCGCCCCATCACGACAGGTTTGCCGATTGTCATGTCACGAAAGTGGCGGAGGTCAGCAGGTAAACGCCAAGGGATGTGCGGTCCGTTGCCGATAAGTCTATTTTTATCTATGGCGGCAATCATTGAGATTCGCACTGTTTATATACTCCTACGACTTACCAAGACAGCAAAACTGTTTTACCTATCCATTTTCTGATTAGAAGTAATCTTATAATGCCAAGTCCAACCCAATTCATCATTACTTTTACTTTGGCTTAGCGAACTACTGCTGTAAGTTTCATGCTGTCCATAATATTTATCAATGAGAAAACTTTGTTTTTCCTTATTATTAAACACTAAATTATAGTGCAATTTACCATCAATAGTTTTAAATGAAGCCGTGTTTCCTTTATTATTTGGGTTTTTTGCGTATCGTTTTGTAAGGTCTTGAAAAGTCAAATTACCGAGACCTGTATTCTTAATTGAGTAATGGATTACAAGCCAATTACTTGTCCGAAAGATGGCAAATTTCTCACGTTCTTTTATGTTTGATGAAATTCTGACTGTTCCTATAGGCGGGTTAAACACACTCTGAGAAACTTCCTCATCGGTAAAATGCAAAAGTGCCAATCCATTTACCCTATTTGCTCCCCTAAATTTAAGGTTCTCGTTGAGGTTATCATGTTGGAATGGAAACGATAAACTCTGTTTTTCTATTCCTCTACCCCTATTAAACTCTAAGTTCACCTGTTCGGACTCAAGTTGTGCATCGACTATTTTCCAATTATTAGGAATACGAAGTCGAATTGTACAATATTCATTGCTGCAAGTGGATCCATCATAACTTATATGTTGTTCAGCTGTACAACTAATAAACAACAGTAAGAAACTGAAGATGTAAATTATTCGGGTTTTCATTATGTTCTCTGAATTTGACGCAGGAAATAGATATTAACGGTCTCTCAAAAAGGGTTGGTTAGTTGGACGACTTTTCTGTGGGGCAGCCCTTATGACTTCGTTTTTCTTTGGAACAACCTTCAAGTCTACAATAAAAATACCTTCACCTAATTTTTTCTGATCCACGACTTCAAATGTTTCATGAGGTTGCAGGTCCTTAAGTTGAAAACTCAAACTCTGACTTGGCATATCCGGATCGTCAGTTTTTATACTTAAAACCCTATGTCCTTCTGCATCATTTTCCACATTTTCAAATGTTGTGCTGCTGTGCCTGACTTCAAAACTAACCCCAAAATTAGAAATTTCCCAAGACGTTTCTTTCTCGATTGGAAGAAGACAGTAAACCATGATCTTGTCTCCAACACGGAACGCTCCGGAATTTTTGAAAGTTCCAAGTTTTTTACGGATACCTTTTATCTCCCAACCCGACCAGTTAAACCACGTCGACACGTTTTTGGGTATAGGAGAGGACACAGTTAAATGGACAACACCGTACCCGCTTATTCTATCTGTTCCGTGAATTTTTAGGGTCTCATTGGTTTCAATTATTGGGAATCTAGCTTTCTCTCCGATTGAGGTTACGCGTTTCTCAATCCTTTTACCGGTATTGATATCTACATGTAATTCCGTGTTGTCAAGTATAGCATCAACAATCTTGGAAGAATCTTCCATAGCTAAAAAGACCAAAAGCGTATCATTAATCCTACATATTTTGTAACCGGGTGTGGGTTTCCCACATCCACTTAGGACTATCGCGAGGCTTATGAAGAGTGTTATTAGACCTTTTATCTTGGTCATTGAATTCACCCTAATGATATTTAGTTTACAGAAGTTATTTGAAAAATAGAACCCATGATTAGTCTTGATCCTAAAAGCAGACTTATACCATTGTTTTGAACTTTTTCATTGGCATTTACGACTTTTCCAAGTGGAAAACTGTGTTTAATTATATGTATGCCTGTATTAAATTCCACATTAAACATATTGTTAGTGAAATCGAATAGGTCTATTGGAACATCGGGGATTTGCTTGAAGTCAATGTCCTTAGGTTGAACAGCCAAAACAAGAGATAACTTGTTTTCACTTCGGAAAGCTCTAAACTTCATGCGATCCCCGGTCTCTGTCGTATAATTTTTAGCTATGACATGTCCTGATGGAAAGTGTTGGGGTTGTGGCTGCTTTACGATTGTCTTTTCGAACTGAAGAATAACCGTGTCTTCTACTTTTCCAATACCCGTAAGCAACAAGTTTTCGGGCGCTCCAGCAAGTTCTATAGAATCATTACCTGTCTGCATGACATTATTCGCAATTTCAACAGTAGTGGTTTTAATTCCGCGTTTGGTTTGATTAATTTCTATGTTGAGTCCCATGGTAGTGGTTTCAACATTTATGGATTCAACTTGACTCTGCATTATCAAATATACCGACATTAAGTTGCCGTGCCCGAAAGCAGCTACATCAGCAAAAGGTTTGATATCTGTCGGTTCGCAGCTTGTAAGCGAAATTGCAATAAATATCGTGAAGATTATCCGCATCTTCCTTCTTCTTAGACAATCATTTTGGCACGAATCGCATCGTGATGCTGATAGTTCTGTAACTTCAAATCTTGGATTTTGAAATTGTCAATTGAGGTCACATCGGTGTTTAGGACAAGTTCCGGCAGTGGGTAGGGTTGTCGTTGGAGTTGTGTTTTGACTTGATCAAAATGCGCGTGGTAGATATGTGCATCTCCCAAAACATGGATAAATTCACTCGGTTGAAGACCCGTTATCTGAGCTACCATAGATAGCAGTAACGAGTAGGATGCAATATTAAAAGGAACACCAAGGAACATATCACAACTACGTTGATACATCTGCAACGACAATTTGCCATCTGCTACAAAGAATTGAAAAAACATGTGGCACGGTGCCAATGCCATTTGGTCTAACTCACCTGGATTCCAAGCGGTAACAATATGCCTGCGACTATGTGGATTCACCTTGAGTTGTTCAATGACCTCTGCCAGCTGATCAATTCTACCGTTTTCTTTGCGCCATCGGCGCCATTGAACACCGTAAATACATCCAAGTGCGCCCTCACGGCCCCACGCGGCAGCGTTTGCATTCCATATCTGTGTGCCAAGTTTCTGAAATTGTTTGACGTGATCGTAACCGCGCAGAAAACCGAGAAGCTCCGCTTTGACTGATCGGAAAGCAAGTTTTTTTGTGGTTACTGCAGGAAACCCATCTTCCAAATTGTATCGCATCTGCATGCCAAAGAGGGCGCGTGTTTTTCCGTTTCTACCCTCACGGTCAACACCGGCATCTAATATCTGTTGAAGTCCTTCAAGATACTGTTTCATATTAACTACTAAAGCTCCCTTAATAATAATGATGTGTATCCTATAAAACGCAATTGGAGCATTAAAGTTACTTATCTGTACTGCCGAAACCTCCGCGAGAGGGTGCGTTCATTTGATCTTCCTCATTCCATTCTGCTGTCCCTACACGCACAAAAATCGCTTGTGCAATCCGACTGCCTCTTTCTATCGTCACTGGTTCATCGGTGAAGTTGTATACCTGAATTTTTAGTTCATCTTCTTCACCGCAATAATCATTATCAATGATACCTAAACCTTGTGCCATCATCAAACCGATTTTGCGTGGTGTGCTGCTGCGCATACATATCATCAGCATGTAGCCGGGGGGTGTTTCTACAATAATGTTCGCTGGAATTAAGGCAATTTCTTGTGGCGCAATTTCAGCTGATTCACGACAGAGCAGATCAAATCCGACAGAACCATCAGTTTCATATTTCGGCAGCGGCAAGGATTTATCAACCCGTTTGATTTTTACCTCCATTACGACACCGCTATCCCTTCTACTTTGCATTCTATGCGATAGACAGATGTGCTTGCCGTAATAAAAAGACTTTTCCAATAATCACCGCCCCATGCCAAATTTGCACAGCGTTCGGGAACAAGAATGATGCCAAGATGTGTCCCGTCTGGTGCGAATATCCAAATCCCGTTCGGCCCTGTTAGATAGACATTTCCTTGCACATCTACCTTCATGCCATCCGGCACGCCGTTATCCCCTTTTTCTTCAGCAAAAACACGGCCATTTGCGATTGTGCCATCAGGTTGCACATCAAAGGCGCGCACATGCATCCGTTTGGTGTCGTTAATATAAAGGATGGACTCATCGGGTGAAAAGCAGATACCGTTGGGCCTATCAAAATCATCAACAAGCAGTGTCAACGTTGCGCCATCAGGCGACAAACGGTAGACGCCCTGAAAATCAAGTTCCTTTTCCGATACAGCACCACCCCGTGCGGATAACCCGTACGGCGGATCGGTAAAATAGATGCTCCGATCTGATTTGACAACGATATCGTTTGGGCTGTTTAGGCGTTTGCCTTCATAATGCGAAGCAATCGTGAGTACATCTCCATCCGCTGTTGTTCGGGATACTCTACGGTTTGCATGCTCACACGCAATCAGGTGTCCGCCTCTATCGTAAGTTAAGCCGTTTGACTTTCCAGAAGGGTCTCTGAAAACAGTCATACCGGACTCTGCATCCCATCGCCGTATTTTGTTTGCAGGAATATCGCTAAAAAGCAGATACCTGCCGATAGAATGCCAGAGGGGCCCCTCGGTAAATTGGCATCCGGTAGCCAATTGTTCTACAGTTGCTTCTGAATCGACTAAATCTAATAGACGTGAATCACGTACATCAAGTGCCATAATTTTCCTTTTAATCTCCTTGACATGCATTTCTATTCATGATAACATTAATATAATTGCGTAATAGATACACTTTAAAGGTTTTGAACTGATTAGGAATATAAACGTGCCTGGGGCGACTCGAACGCCCGACCTTCAGCTCCGGAGGCTGACGCTCTATCCAACTGAGCTACAGGCACACATTATAAATAAGTTTTAATAGTGTAACAAATTCGGATATTTTTGTCAAGTATTTTGTATAAAGCACGGAGGAATCTCAGTATGAAACGTATATTTCAGCAACTCTCAATCGGTAGTAAATGTAAACGTCTATTGTCATTAGCCGGGATTGTCTTATTTCTATTAACTTTTGTTCCCGATGTGGTAGAAAGTCGCCGCGGTTTCGGTGGGGGGCGCAGTTTTGGTCGTAGCTTTAGTCGCAGCTTTAGCAGAAGTTCAAGTCGTAGTTACAGCCGCAGTTCAAAGAGTTATAGCAGACCGAAAAGTTCTACGCCAACACGCAGTTCGCGAAGTACAAGCAGCAGCTACGGAAGTCGGACATCAAGAACCACTTCCACACGTGCCAGCACAACAGCACGTCAGAAACAGACTGCCACAACCCGTGCTAAGACGACAAACACAACGTCAACTCGCGGTAGCACGGCTACGCGTAGTCAACAGCGGCAAACCACGGCACAGAACCGAAAACAGGTGCGGCAACTTAAATCGGAAAACCGCAGCTTGAAACGTCAGGTCACAAGAGCTAACCGCCAAACAGCCACAGCTCGTAGGCAACAGCGTTCAACTATTACAGTTAACAACTTCGGTGGTTACTATCCGATGGGCGGATATTCAATGTATAGCCTCACGGCATCCATGGCGTTTAATAATCTGATGTTCGGTATCTATTTCCACGACTATTACAACCATGCGATTCGCCATAGTTATTTGTGGCACTACCATCATCGGGATTATGATCGGTCACATTGGAGTAAAGAAAAGCAGGAAGAGTACGAGTTTTATAAAGAGTACTATGAGAGCCAAGGCGTTGAACCGAACCCGAATTACGTAGATCCTGGCACAAATAAGGATGAGAATTATGTCGCAAGTTATGTAGAAGAGAATCCAGATAAGTTTTATGGGGATGATGTTGAAGTTGTCACGGTTGAAGAACTACCCGATGAAGAAGCTCTGAAACAGGAACTTCTTGCATCTGCCGAAACGACGAATGTAACGACGAATACACAGCGCGCCCCACCGCAAAAGGTTATTGTGGAAAAGAGAACTTCAGGCGCGACGTGGTTCCTTCTTATATTTGGAAGTCTCCTCGTTGTTGGTGTGATTATGCTTGTGATGTACAATAAAGGTTACTTTTAGGTGGTTGCATGGCACTATTCGGTAGAAAAGACGGGAAATCTCTATTTAGCAGACAAAAAGAGGATGCGGATAAAAAGCCGCAACGGCATGAATTAGTTGACATCCCGATCAACAGTATCATTGAACTTTCTGACATTACGACATACGAGGAGACAGATAATACCTCACATGCTTATACGCTCGCCACGCGAAAAAAATATGAAGGCGATGGTCTCCTCCGATATATGTATCATGTCCGAGATGTAGAGGGAGAGATTGTAGTCGGGGTTGACCACATCGCTGGCACAAAGGATGAGTACGAAATCTCACGCTGGATTGTTGATGGTGAACAAGAACTTGGCGATCCGTTGCCAGATGAGATGACGCTCCACTATACTGACCCTGATAATGAGGACGCGGAAATCGTTGTTGTATATAATCGACAAGAGATTGTCTCGGCAAAACTCACCGTTACCAATGCACAGGGAAAAGAGGAATTTGCGGCAGAACTGCATGAATACATCAACGATGATGATGGACTGATGTCTATTGAACTCTGTGGTGATTGGCTGACCTTTTATGTTGGTTTTCTCATATCAAGTTCTGACGTTGAAATTTATCCTGCCACTGTGAATGAACAGGTACGTGGTTAAAATATAGAAATTAGTGATTAAATAACCCAAGTTGCTACCTATAAGTTTTAGACATGGAAACACCGTCTTTAATGAAAAACATGCTGATAATTAGCCAATATTTGTAGCGCAAACTGTCAGTTTGCGCACTTGCAGGCACAATCTAACAGATTGTGCTACAGAGTGGCAACTTGAGTATTAAATAGGAGAATTAGAATGTCTAACACAACCCCGTTGCGAACTGTGATTGTTGGATGCGGTATGATTGCAGCAGGCGGTTATCAACCGCGGTGCCAAGCATACCCGAATCAGATTGAATTGGTTGGCTACTATGACCAAGACGAAGCGCGCGCATCCGCACTTGCAGAAAGGGGTGGTGGAAAAGTTTATCCATCACTTGAAGCTGTCCTAAATGACCCCAATGTGGAAGCGATTGTAAATCTGACTATCCATATTTCACACTATCCTATATCATTGGCAGCACTAAAAGCAGGTAAGCATGTCTATTCTGAGAAACCGATTTCTATTAAGACCGATGAAGCGAACGAACTTGTAGAGACAGCAGAAGCTAAAGGCTTAAAACTGGCATGTGCTCCATCGGCAATACTCGGTTATGTGCAACAAAATGTTTGGAAACGTATTCGCGATGGAGAGATAGGGGCCGTAATTTCTGCGCTTGGCAACTTCGGTGGTCCCTTGGAACATTGGCATCCAAATGCGGATGCGTTTTTAATGCACGCGGGCCCCTTCCGAGATGTTGCACCTTATCCTTTAACTGCAATGACGACAATGATTGGTCCAGTCAAAACAGTTCACGGTTTTGCGAGGGTAGCTGTGCCTAAGCGAGTATTGACTCAAGGTCCCCGTCAAGGCACTGCGTTTGAGGTGGCTGAGAAGGATCATGGGTTCGCTGTACTTGAGTTTGATGTGCCACAAGCAGGCGGAGCACACGGTTTTATATATCACAGTTTTACCGTAACGTCCCAGATTCCGCCTTATGAGATACATGGCACAAACGGAGGCTTTTCAATTCAGGCTCATGATGATGGGCGAGGTATCAAGAAATTTACACCGCAATCAGGTTGGCAAGATGAACCTTCCCCGTCGAAAGCGTTTACCGGTTTAGATTGGGGAAAAGGTGTAGCCGATTTTGCGGATGCGATCAGAAACAACCGCATCCCAAGATGCAACGGCGCGCAAGCGCGGCATGTTTTAGAAGTTTGTGAAAGGGTGATTGAATCGTCAGATTTAGGAAAACCTGTTGATGTATTAAGCCGATTTCCCGCACCACAAACTGTCGGTGAAGTAGCTCCGTGGGAAACGAGCTAAGGCGAGGTTCGGAAGAAATCAACGGTATGAATCATGGCGAATACACGTATGGTATTCGCTATGATTCCCCGCCTCGCCAGCGCGATGGTGTCAGGATTGTTGTTCGTTTACATTGGCGAGGTTCGGAAACCTTGCCAGCACGTAGGATTTTACTATGAACTCATAGTGAGTAACATCTAAGAATTGTTAAAAGTCCCCCGAAAGTTCGCTCTACTTTATATCGTTCTTTGTCCATATCTTTTCTAAACCACCGGAACTTATGAGCGATAGCGATAGGTTCTTTAGCATTCCGTTTGTTTCGGATAAATCACTGGGACCAGACCTTGTTCTTTGATAAGCTTGTGATTCAACTTGGAATCAAAACCGGAATCCAGCGTTAGAGCGGAACCATCAAGTTCCATGCCAATGTGATTGCTAAAGGAGATGAATTCTGTCAATACCTCAGGCAAAATCGTCAGGGTGTTAAAGATTTGTCCGAAAAACCAAAAACTAAATAACCCTGATTATAATGTCTAATGCTTAAACAACATGTTTCAAAATCACAACCTGAATTCCGTGATGCATTACTGGCATGGTTCAAAAAGTATCAGCGGACAATGCCGTGGCGTGGCCTTCATGATCCATACCTTATTTGGGTTTCTGAGGTGATGCTCCAGCAGACGCAAGTCAAAAAGGTTGTAGCGTATTATGAGAGATTTATCAAGCGATTTCCAGATGTTCAGCAACTTGCAGATGCGCCTCTTCAAGATGTACTGAAGCTATGGGAAGGGTTAGGATACTATGCACGAGCGCGGAATCTACATAAAGCTGCGCAGTGTGTTGTAGATGAATTTGATGGAGAGATACCGAGGGACTATGCTACTTTTAAGAAATTACCAGGCGTAGGAGATTATAGCGCTGCAGCGGTACAAAGTATTGCATTTAATGCCCCGTACGCTGCCGTTGACGGCAACATCAAACGCGTGTTAGCACGCCTCTACCTAATAGATACACCTATCAACGAGACTTCATCAGCAAAATTATTTCAGCAAAAAGCAGACGATCTTTTAGATCAGGAAGAACCCGGACTATTCAATCAAGCCATGATGGAATTGGGCGCAACTGTCTGTCGTCCCCAATCTCCTACCTGTCTTGCTTGTCCTGTGAACCAATTTTGTAAGGCATTCCACGCAGCCTGTCAAGATAAATTTCCGCGTCGGATAAAAACAGCGAAAGTTCCCGAACATCACATCGCTGCAGGTGTAATCTATAAAGAATCAAAAGTTTTAATCGTGCAGCGACCACTTAACGGACTGCTCGGTGGACTTTGGGAATTCCCCAACGAACAGATCGGTGAAAGCGAAACTGCTGAACAAGCATGTATCCGTTGCATTACTGATATAGTCAACCTTTCTGTTACCAATTTAAAGTCCCTCACCCGCGTTAGACATGCATTCACCCATTTCAAAATAGTCGTAGATGTTTTTGAATGCGAATATCAGTCAGGTGAGGTCGTTCTGAATGGTCCAATAGATGCAAAATGGGTTGAGGTGGCTGCGCTGCAGGATTATCCGCTCCCGCGTGCTACCCATAAATTTTTGGATAAGCTGAATCACACCTGATTTGCTGCCCAAATTCTGAAGGGAATTAACTAACAATCCCAAGCATTTATGCTTGGGTCCAAAAACGTTTGACATTCGGAGATTTTTTGTGGTATACTTATAGGACTGACTCCGTGACGGATTTGTTAGGTCCGTCACACCACTAACAATGGGAGTCAGAAACCCAGAGGAGTCAGATATGTCCTTCAAAACCCATA
Source organism: Candidatus Poribacteria bacterium (assembly GCA_003635185.1). Classification (GTDB taxonomy): domain Bacteria; phylum Poribacteria; class WGA-4E; order WGA-4E; family WGA-3G; genus MSPOR6. The sequence continues at coordinate 53,244 of PYJA01000064.1, forward strand.
AAATCGCATTAGCGCCAACATTTAGAGAAAGACGCTGGTTTGCTTCTCAATGTGGGTATGCTCGATTTGCCTATAATCATGCTTTATCCGATTTTAAGGCAGGCTTAGAGAATGATAGCTTTCAATCGTGGCAAATGCTAAATGTCAATTTCAATAAGACGAAAAAACGTTATGATTGGACACGTTCACAAGATCAAAGAGCTGCGTTATATGCTATCAAGCATCTGGGTCAAGGTATTGCGAATTGGGTATCCAAGCGTGCGAAGTTTCCAAGATTCAAGGGGCGTGGACATAAGCAAAGTTACACAACAGACGAACAATCCGTGCGAGTCCAAGGCAAGCGTATCAAGTTGCCGAAAATCGGATGGATAAAAATGCGTGAAGCGTTGCGTTTTGTTGGCAAGATAATCAAGGTTACGATCTCAAGAACAGCCCATCGTTGGTTTGTATCTATCACCGTGGAAACAGAGGACACCGGACTTGTTGACACCTCAACACACCCTGTTATCGGTATAGATGTTGGCATTAATACACTGGCCACCTTGAGTGATGGCACGCAATATGATAATCCGAGACCGCTAAAACGCTATGAGCGCAAGCTCAGGCGGGAACAACGTAAGTTAAGTCGCAAAG
>PYJA01000065.1:0-27303 GCA_003635185.1 Candidatus Poribacteria bacterium
TGACATTTCTTTTCAACCTTCTGGGAATTGGAAATCGCTCCTACTATTTAGCAGCAACGAACTTTGCATCAATACTGCATTCACTCATATTTATTTTTTTGTTTTTCAAGCATTCCTGTGAGTGTCATTTGAACTCTTTCAAGCGTTCCATCCGATGACCATTGCTGAAAACGACGATAACACGTTTGATAGGACGGATACTTTTCTGGTAATCCTGCCAAGGGGCTCCTGTTCGCAACACCCAGAGTGGACCATCTAACACTGCTCTATTATCACGCTAAGGTCTCCCGCGCACGTCTTTAGGGAGTTCCGGCAAAAGGGGTTCAATAATTTTCCACTCTTTATCACTCAGTTCCATTCAAATCATCTCCTAACCATAGAATATATAATCAATAATAGTCTAACAAAAATGATCCATAAGTCCAAGACAATTTAATGCTTTTGACTATTTATGGATACGCTGTCATAAAGTTTGTGCTACAAAGTACGGTTATGAGAGTAGGATCAAACATAAAGAATCGCGTCCCTCTTACCCCGAACTCACGTTGTATTTAAGATTTTTCACCATTAGAATTTTCACGAGTAAACACAGCCATCTGAGTTGGTGAACCAACCTTTTCATCTGTTGGTCCGATTGAGTGAAACGCTGCGGTGTAACCGAAACGTTTAGAAATATCCGATGCCCAAGATTGAAATTCGGTCCGTGTCCACTCAAAACGATGGTCTTTGTGCCTAAAACGTCCAGCAGGCAGATTTTCAAACTTTGTGTTGTATTCTGCGTTGGGTGTGGTCAACACAACCATTTGGGGGGAGGCGAATTCAAAAAGAACCCTCTCAAATGCTGAAAGACGTGAAGCATCTAAATGCTCAATTACCTCTATCACCGCTGCTGCGTCGTACCCTGCCAACCTTTTATCTCTATAGCAAAGCGAGCCTTGGAATAGGTTGAGACGTTCCTTTTGTTTGTCTGGTAATCTATCGTAATGCAAACGTTGTTGTGCTATTTTCAACGCTTGATGTGAAACATCTATCCCTACGATCTCTTCAAACTGTTTTTCTGCCATTAGTTTACGAAGCAGTTTGCCTTCGCCACACCCTAAATCCAGAACACGTTTTGCCCCAGAATGTTTGATTACTTCAGTAGCCTTAGCTAAACGGATTTCGTTCAAACCGAGTCGTTCTTCTATTTGTACTTCTTCCTGAACCTGTTCTTCAATTTTATCAACATCTGTTTCGCGCAACTGAGCGAGTGCTTGACGGGTAAGCCTACGTTGATATTTTAGATAACGATTGACAATAGATTCTTGTTCTGGATGATCGGAAAGCCAATCACTGCCATGTTTTAAGAGCTTTTCGATCTCTGCCTGATCAACCCAGTAGTGTTTCTCATCATCAAGTACAGGGATTAAAACGTAAAGGTGTGTGAGGAGTTCACGCAAACGGCAAGTCGTATCAAGCGTGACAGTAAAATATCGACTCTCACCCCAATCCGGTGACTGTGCATCTAATAGATGTCGTTCAAAATTCAGCGTATAACCAAGCGGTTCAAAAAGCCGTCTCAAGAATTTTTCCCCACCCCGACAGGGTAACGTAGGCAACTTTGCGCTCAAAGGTATAGGTGTATCTGCAAGTTCAGGACGTTCTTTACTCTGCCCAGATAAAGCACTTCTAAAGACCCGAGCGATTGCTACACTCATAAATGAGGAGGCAGCATAAGGACGGTCGTTAACGTACTCGGCTAACGTAAAATTCTCGTTAACCTGTCCGCGATACCGCCGAACCAACCCAACGGAATCAACATCAAGCAGTAATGCAGCGGTACACTTTTCTTTATTCGCCTCCGGATAAAAGACATGTGCTTGCCCAAAGGTAAGTTCAAAGGTTTGGAGTCGTTCAGGATGTTTATGCAACAGAAACCCAAGGTCCGTTGCCGGAGAATAGGTCGTCGTGATTGTTAATAGCATTGCATTGGAAGATTGAAATAGGTTGTATGGAATCCGCGTCTTCTATTATATCTTTTCTACTGTGTGTTGTCAAGCGATTTATGAGCATCGGGTGTGTAAATATTTTGGCAAAAGTTTGGGCAAAGGTGCGTTATCTGAGACATTTACCGTTTTTTCTGTCTGAATCGCGGATTACACGGAGGACGCGGAGGGGAGGTTGGCAAGATAAGTTCCTTTTCAAAAGATTTAGGCAAACTTTGAATAGGCGTTTAGGAGTCCCAAACTTAATAATCCGCGAAATCCGCGATTCAGACACACATGCCAAAAACTTTACACTCGAACTCAAGATTGTGGGTTACAAAAGTGCTTGAATCTGCTGCCAGGTCTCCATATCTATCGGAATACCTTCTTGTTCACGTTTGCGTTGTTCATACCAACCGCGTTCTCCTGGCATCCGAATTGTGTCAACACCAGCAGCACGCTTCGCAGATTTTAGATACTCTATAAATCGTTCTATCTCGGCACTGAACCCAGGAAATTCCCTAAAACTTGCCACATTCATCACAAGCACAAACAACCCGTTACCAACGCGCGCATCTTCACTACGGCTGCAACCTGCCCCTGTCAGCGCGCCAGCAAGTATGTCTACAATCACGCTGAGTCCAAATCCTTTGTGTGCAGTAATCCCACCGAAAGGCAATATGGCAGCAGGCGAGTCTCCATAGAAATCCGCTGCAGCGGTGGTTGACTCCCCTTCCGAGTTGATGAGCCAGCCTTGCGGAAGTGCTTCGTTGCGATGCTGTTTGACCCGTATCTTTCCCGATGCGACAACACTTGTAGACATATCCAACACAATCGGATTTTGCCCTTCTATCGGTACTGCACATGCAATCGGATTGGTAGAGAGTCGCCCTTCAATGCCGCCGTGTGGTGCAACGCATGTGCCACCGCCATGGTCGTTTGCCATGAGTAGTCCAATCATCCCTGCATCTGCGGCGAGGCATGCATATCCACCTAATCTCCCTACCTCATTGCACCGCGACACACCAACAGAACTAATATCTATCTGCTTTGCCTTCTGAATTGCCAGTTCAACGGCGTGCGTTGCAATGACGGGACCGAAACCCCAATTCCCATCTAACACCGCTATAGATGCAGATTCGTGCAGTGTTTCTATTGGCGCACCGGGTTGGATTAACCCTGCTTCCAATTCTCGCACATATTTTGGGAGGTGGATTATGCCGTGCGAATCATGTCCGACGCGGTTGGCATCTACCATAGAGCGAGTTACTATTTCTGCTTCAGATGGTGGGATATTCAATTTTTTAAAGACGTTGAGGCAAATATCGGTGAGTTCTTCTGCGGTGAGGTTCGGCATTATAGGAGTCCTTGTGTGAAATGCCTCTATTACATCCTTAAAACTAAAAGGAGGGATTATTTATCTTTCATTTGTTTAAAGATTTCTGCAATTCGCGTAGCAAAACGGAACGCGCTGTTGTCTTCTGGGGCATAACCTATCACCTCTCGCGCGTTAGTGATACTCCAGAACTTATGTGAATTGTCGCTGATACCGTAGAAAATCTGGAACGGTATTCCGTTTTCGTCCTCTATATTTTCCGTTTCAATGCTCTTGACAAAGAGTTGAACCTGATCACGCACACTCAAATATGCGCCAAGTGCGCGGTGCATTTTTTCATAATTATCTGCTGTAACATCATCCATATCTGTTTCACGCGGCGCGCCGATGCGAATTTGCACATTCTGTAGTTTCCCGCCTTTCCTATCGCCATTTGCAAAGACAAAACCGAGATGTTCATAAGCCTCTTTCGCCCATCCGTAGAAGTTATCTGATAACGGACGCATCTCTGGCGTTACAATATCCCATTTGCCTGCCCAGATAAGATGCTCGTAATAGTCTGCTGCGTGATTGGAACTACAGACAACAACACGTCGGACACCTGTTTCAAGACTGGTTTGATAGATGTTGTATGCCATTTGGACGTTATTGAGTTCGTTCTCAAAACCACCACCTTGGAATGCACAGTGAACAACTGCATCAACGCCTTCAAAATAGTGTTTGTATAGGTCACGGTCAGGGTCGCTAACGTCAACGACTTGAATATCATTGACTTCTTCTCCCTGCCGATTTGTGGTTCTCACATCAAGTAGAACAAGTTCGTAGCGTTCACGGAATGCTGGCAGCATCCGTCCGGCGATATAGCCTGCTGCACCTGTGATAAGGACTTTTCTGCGGTTTGGCATCTATTTTAGTGTTCCTTCTGTTGGATATAATGAGGTGCTTAGGGAGTTTGTTGATGTGCCGCTATTTTGCGCTTTACTTCTACCATTAATCTGTCCAACAAAGTGTGTGCTTCAGGCATCCTAAGTGCAATGCTGTACAGGGTATGCTCGTTAAAACTCGCCTTTTGAAAACCGTGTACTGGCTTGCTCAGAAAACGAACCAGTAGCTGGAAGAGCTGTTTTCCTCTAAGTAAAAGTTGGTATGCGGACCTGATTTGTTGAACACGATTTGGATTAGGAGTACGAAAGCCTTGACGCACACAAAAGTCCGCGTCCAATTCAGTTTTGCCAGGCGGCACCATTTGATCGCAATGCAGATTAAGTGCTGGAGAATTTCCTGCTAAATATTCCTCAACTGCAAATGCAAACCATGTGCTGATTGAATCCAGAATTTGTTGATGTTCCGATGTTTCGTTTTCATCTAACAAACGTTCTAAATCAGCATCTGAATACAAGTCGTTTTCAATACTATATCCGCTTGTCCAAATTATATCATCGTACCCTTGTTCAATACCAGAAAACAACCACATATCCTGATCCGCGATAAAAGCGACAGGTATGTGACCAAATTCACTTCTTCGCTCATAGACTTGTAGTAAATTATCCCTTCCTCCAGAGGGACGCAAAATTACTTCAAGGATTCCAATTCTCTTAGTTAATTCCCGATAGATGATCACATCGTCATTTCCTTCAACCACAATATTCGGTTTGTGAGAACTTCGCAGAACACCGACTAAGCGGTCTACCGTCATAGGATTCGGTGTTGGCATTAAGTTTCTCCTTGATATCCGCGAGTATCACCTAACAAAAATTCCTTGTCCGGGTACAAGGTATAGATGAAGGGTGAATGAGTTGCAACAAAAAATTGATTGCCTGTTGACTGTTCAAGCAAAGTAGGTAAAAGGAGACTCTGCCAATCTACATGCAGACTTAACTCCGGCTCATCAATGAAGACAGCCATATTAGTATAAAAAGCATTGTAACACAAATAACTGAGCATCTGCTTTTCACCGGAAGAAAGTTTATCGGAGGAAATCGCATCATTTATTTCAGCAATTGCAATATCATCACTTTCTTTTTCAAAGTTAAGACCATCAGGTTTTTCCCCAAGAACCAAATTTTCGGTTATTAAAATTTCGTTGTACCCTAGAATCTTTCGAGTCAATTCAGACAATACAGAAAACGGTTTCTTCAATTGTTCTGTTTCCTTATCAACCTTTTGGATAGCGTCCAGAAAGGCAGAAGCACTTTTAGGCATCTCACCGATTTTGTCCTTATCAGGATTATTCTCTATTTCTTTTGAGATACTTTCTAATACCTGAGATTGTAGGATGCTGATCTCTTGATAAATATCAAGGTATTCTTGCGGTAGTAATTTTATTATATCTATAGTTGAAACTGTGGCTATGAACTTATGTCTATCGGTAGACATATCATCAGATAGTTGTGATATCGCAGTCAGAAGTTTGTCTGTCGTTGAGTTTATTAATCTTTGTACAACCGCGTCTCTAGTATGTTTCGAACTTCTGGAATCAATTGAAAAGCCACCTTCAATTCTTCTAAACGTTGGGAAAAATAGACTGCTTTTCGTTGTTTGCGCAATTCGCTTCTCAAGTTCATTCACCGCATCTATATTCTTTCGGTCAATCACTTTCGTTTTTGGATCTATATTTATAGTTTTTGGGATTGGTTTTTCGCCAGTAAACTCTGATTTCAGTTTAATTTCGTCAGTCTTTGTTTGTACCATAGTTAAAGAAAACGTATCGGTTTCAATTGAAACCGAAGAAAACGGGATTTCTGAGAGAATTTGCTCAAGATGCCCACTAATGAGGTACCATATTAACTTCAGCAATGTTGTCTTGCCTGAACCGTTAGGCCCAGTAATGATGTTCAAATCTTCATTGAACTCAAATGGTTGGCTAAGTTTATTATTAAGTCCCTTAACTTCAAGGTATCGTATCATGTGTTTTCACCTCTCTTTTGATTTTCAAAATTTTAATTGCAACATACTTTATGTTTATGGAATCTTCAATTTCTCTTTACAGTGTCGCGCCAGCATTTTCATCTCATCAATGACCTGCGCCTCTGTTTGCATCAGTTGACTATAGAAAGGCGGGACAGGTTCTCTCCTAAAAAGCCTATCAAAGAAACTGCGTTGTGCTTCTGCTGGCACTTCAAAACGCGATATTTCTGCTCGCGACGGGTCTATTCCCAAGTATTCGATAGAAAGATAGTGTGCTGCGTCGTCTTTCTTAATTTCGCCTTTACGGATACTGCCGGTAATCTTCCGTCCGTAACTCACGGCATAGACTCTGCCTGTCGTTTGGCTAAGGACGGTATAGCCTCCCTCGTCAATGGATTCGTTCCAACATTTCTCAAATCCGTTTTTAGGGAGACGTTCGCGAAGTTCCTCAGCAGAACGCACCACAAACCTGTTTTGATGTAGGACTTTAGTGATAGAAAATTCCTCATCCTGCTCTGTTAGTGGGAGAGGACCTGTCAGCAGATCTACACTATCAAGTGTCCAAACAACACCATCCTGAACACCTTTTGCCAAGTTCAGGTGTTTTTCAACAAACTCTCCGTTGAGTGGATGCAGGCAGTAACCTTTATTACCATTAAACACGGCGCGCAATTTTCGGCGATGGTCTATCACTGAGAACCGCTTTTCAGGAATAGGCACCTCTAATTGAAGGGTATATCCGGTATCCAAATCAGTTGTCAGATTCAGTTGTGATTTGCGAAGTTGTGCAAGACGAGTTAATGCTGTCTGGCTTTTAGATAGAACGCGTCCGATTAGATATTCACTGCGAAGTTTAGGTATTTCCGTAGCGAGACGTTCAAGCGTCGCAGCATCAAGTTTCTCCAACATAACTTTATGTTCCCAACGGGTACCGCGTTCATGTGCCAAGATTTGAAACTGTTGTTGATCACCGCTGGTACGGATATATCCGAGTGCTGTCCATGGATCAAAGGTTGCACGATAGTATCCGCTTGTTTCAGTATCGCCGCCTGCCAAGACACAATCTCTCCGCTCATATCGGGAATAGATACCGAATTGAAACTCATACGTTTCGTAGTTTTCTAAAGCCTTCCGCAAATCGCGTGCAAACTCGCTGCCGCGTGAATACTTTCTGAAAATCTGCTCGGTACGTTGGGGCTGATTCAGAGCGTCGAGGAACGATCCGATAGGGATACCTGCCTCTTCTACGCCTTCGTCTTCACTTTTTCCAAAGACCTTTGTTTTGGTTTTGAAAGGCGGGTTGCGAAGCGACACGTCACGTTGTGAAACGAGTTGCAGAGCGGGATCGTCTGCCATTCCTGCAATGGTTGGTGCATCACCAAGTATCTCCGCTAATTTGGCATCGTCAATTTTCTCCATCAAAACAGTGCCGCGCTTCAGTTCGGCAAAATGGATAATATCATTGAGACTATATTGGAGGGGAGCACTCGATGAGAGGTTGTCATAGTTAGAACGATGGAAACGTATGCGCGGCTTGATCCGAAAAACAGGCGTGAGACCATAATCCTTTAGCAACGCATACAAGGTCACAGTATAAGATTCCTCGTGAACCTTCTGCGCCAGAACGCCGCTATCGCTTGTTTTATTGTTCACGATTAACCGCTCTTGTACAGGATGACTATCGTTCCCAAAAATTATCATCCGATGTTCTTCTCTATTATCATCAACTAACATGGTTCCATCCCCCTTTCATTTTCAGACCTCATATCCAAATTTTGAGGTTTATGCTGATTTGAGTCTCTGTCTTGCAAGTGCTGCTGCACCAAGCACACCGGCATTATCTCCCAGTTCTGCCTTCACAATCTGAACTCCTTTTAATGTATCGGGTAGTGCATATTTCTTCGCAGCTTTGCGGATACCGTCTATAAATGTATCGTCAAGTGCTTCAACGACACCGCCACCTAAGACAATCATCTCAGGATTTAAGAAGTTGACAATTGAACCGATACCAACGCCAAGATATTTTGTTGCGTCTTTGAAGACTTTCAGCGTTAATTTATCTTTGCTACGAAGTGCTTTCGCTAAGGTGCCGCTCCGAATTAAACCGAGATCACCGTTGGTAAGTTTAGTAAGTATGCTTTTTTTACCTTTTTTCTTTATTGACTTTTGGAATTGCTTTGCCATCGCGGTTCGACTCGCCAGTGCTTCTAAACACCCGCGGTTACCACACCCGCACTTAGGCCCGTCTGCTTTGACAATGATATGCCCGATTTCTCCCGCAGTCTTGCTTGCACCGTGAAAAAGCGCACCGTTCAGAATAATACCGCCTCCAATGCCAGTGCCGACAAAAATACCGACTAAATTCTGCATACCACGACCAGCACCAAACGTGTGTTCACCGAGTGTCCCTACGTTCACATCGTTGTCAACAAATGTTGGGATGTCAATACGTGCTTCCAATTCAGTTTTCAACGGCACATCCTTCCATCCGAGATTTGGTGCGAAAATAACGACTCCTGTTTCTGGGTCAAGCGGTCCCGGCGCGCCAATGCCAATTGCCTGAATAGAATTCGCTGCGACACCGGATTTTTGAAAAGCCTCCCGGATACAGCCTGCTATGCGATCGATAACGATGGACGTATCATCTTTCGCTTGCGTTGGAATTTTTGCAGTGCTGAGGATATTACCTTCTTCATTAACAACGGCGGCAAGAATCTTAGTGCCACCCATATCTACTCCGACAACATTGGTGTTCATTTTTATTTCCTTTTGTATCAGTCGTGTTTTATAGTGAAATCTATAATTACTTGCACACAATTGTAGCGCAAACTTTTAGTTTGCGTACACTACTGAACAAACTAAAAGTTTGATGCTCAGCACAGTCCAGTCTGTCGGTTTAGGTCCCACGTACCAAAAGTGTGCATATATTTTTGTATTCACTATAATGCGTGTTTTCTATGACGCAATAATCGTGAGTAATTTTTGTTTGAAACCTGCTGCTGATAATTGCTCCCATCTTTCTAAAAACGCCTGATAGTCCGCATTTCGAGCTTCGCTGGTACGTGCAATAAGTGTGTCAACTCCTGGCAATTCAGCAGATTGACGGTTTTCCTTATACTCTGTTAGTACCTCTAAGACAACATCATTATCGTGGACATCGCCGAGGATATCTTGTAAGTCAATAATAGTTTCAATAAAATCAGTAAAATGTTTATCGTAGTTTATAGCGAAAAACTCCATCGTATACCGAAGTCGTTTAATAGAAATCCGCATGTTGTGGAGTTCTTCACGCCGTTCTGGGTCTCGTATAAACTGCTCCCATGTGTAAACCTCTTCAACCTTTTGTGGAAGAATGGTCCGGGCATTTTCATGAAAACTGTGTTTCGGGTTGAGTCCTGTGATTTTTTGCGGTTTTGCCATTTCATGCCTTTGCCTCAAAAAATGTCAGAAATTGTGTCCCAAAGTCGCTTGCATCAAGTTCAGTAAACAGGTTTACCATCGGTTTTCTCGCTTCTTCCCGTTCCTGCTGTAAATGTTCAATCAATCCTTGAATATCACCTTGTTCCACTTCTGATAAGGTTTGCAACTCGTTTCGAAAACGCTCGATAAGGACATCAAGATCACGGACCGCTCCCATTGTCCGTGTGATAGTGCGTACCTGTTTGTAGTGTTTTTTGAACGGTTCTTTTTTAAAACAGTCAGCGAAATTGTCCATTGCCGCACGCAGCCGTCGAGAGGCAACACGCATATCATGCACGAATTTAATATCTGTACCATCAATTGCTCCTTCCTTGTGAGACATCATTTCTCGGAAATAACTCACAATAATCAGTTTTGCACAGGTTTCCAAAGTTTTATCGGGTGCGATGCCTTTGACTTCAATTGCTGTTGACATTTTAGATGCCCTATGTTCACAGTGGTGAATAAAGTTTTACTAAAAGAGAAAAATCTTTGCCAATAAAAAGTAGGTAAAAATACCAATCACATCAATTGCAGTTGTAACGAACGGGCCTGTTGCAACTGCGGGATCAATACGTACCCGTTTGAAAAACATCGGAATGATTGTTCCCACCGTTGCTGCAATCATCATATTCACGAAAATAGCAAGTGCAACGACAAGCGGTAACTTCCACGCATATTCTCGGAATTCCGGAAAGATGCTGGCAAACCCTCCAAGCAAGACTCCATAAGTTGTTCCGAGTAATGCCCCTGTGCTAAATTCACGCCACAACACTCGCCATGTATCTTTAACACCAACCTCACCAAGAGCGATACTCCGCACAATGATGGTAGAGGATTGTGTTCCTATATTCCCTCCCATTCCCATAATGATTGGGATAAAAGCGGCTAAGACCGCAATTTGCTGCAGTTGTGCCTCAAAAATGCCGATGATGTAAACAGCGAGTAAACCGCCTCCGAAACTTGCGAGCAACCAAGGCAAGCGTGCCCGCGTATTCCTAAAGATGGAACGAGAAGTAATATCCAGATCACCAGTTCCTGCCATCTTTAGCATGTCTTCCGTATTTTCTTCTCTAATCACATCAACTACATCGTCAATTGTAACAACGCCTACCAGCTGCCCGATGCTATTGATGACCGGAATAGCGAGTAAATTGTAGCGGGCGACTGCACGTGCCACTGTTTCCTGCGGCATGTCGGTATGAACGGTGTATAAGTGCGATGTCATCAAATTTTTGAGCGGTGTCCCCGGTTTTGTTTGCACCAACTGTCGTAACGAAAGTACCCCTTTTAATTTATTCTCTTCATCAACAACATAGACATAGAAGGTGATCGGTGGCATTTCTACTTCAGAAAGTTCCCGAATCTTCTCCGTTGCTTCAGCGGCGGTTGTTTCTTCAGGTAAAGCAAAATAATTCGGTGACATGATGGCACCTGCAGTTCTCTCTTCATATTCCAGGAGCCGTTCAATATCTTCAGAATTTTCTCCTTCAATCAGATTTAGGAGTTCTGCTTTATTCTCGTCAGGCATCTCCGAGAGAATCCGCGTCACATCATCCGCAGGCATCGTGCGTAAGACGTTTGCAACAATTGCCGATTCTGTTTCTTCAACAAACTCGCTAATATCTGCACTATTGAGGTCACATAATACCTCTCCCATCCGCTTTTCTTCAATTAGAAGTTTGAATAGACTACTCTTTGCTTCGGGACGGAGGCGCGGAAACCAGCGTGCAATATCTGCCGAATGCGTTTTAGCAATAATGTTACGAAGGTTCGGGAAGGCACGCCGTTGAATCAATCGTACAACGGTAGAGATAAACAGTTCATCCACATCATGTGTTGTTATGATCGTTTGACCTTCCATATCTGTTTTCGTAATTTTTCTTTTTATATGGGACTTACGCATTCCCCCTTGATAAGGGGTTAGGGGGTTAAAAAGTCGTTATTTCAATGATATTTCAGTAATTTAACCCCCTAAATCCCCCTTATCAGTGGGACTTTAAGAGAAAACGCGTAAGTCCTGTTTATAGTGTAAGTTTTAGGATTTCGCTCGGTATCGTAGGAGATGGTCAATAAGAACAAGTGCTGCCATTGCCTCTACAATAGCAGGAGCACGTACCAATACGCACGGGTCGTGCCGTCCGCTTGCCTCTAATGTCACCTCGTTTCCGTCCATATCCACAGTCTGTTGCGGTTTGCCGATTGTTGCTGTCGGTTTGAAAGCGACTTGAAATACGATATTTTCACCGTTTGAAATACCGCCTTGTGTGCCTCCAGAATTATTTGTTCGGGTACGAATTCGTCCGGACTCGTTGTAGAATTCATCATTATGTTCAGAACCTGTCATCGTTATACCATCAAACCCTGACCCGATTTGAAATCCCATCGTTGCAGGTAAAGACATCATCGCCTTCGCTAAATCTGCCTTGAGTTTGTCAAAGACAGGTTCACCCAGACCAACGGGAACATTACGGCAAACTGACTCTATTATACCGCCGAGAGAATCCCGATCGCGGCGTGCTTGATCAATACGTTCTGCCATTTTCGGGCTAACAATTGGATCAGGACACCGCACTGGACTCGCTTCTATCTCCTCAAGTGTTACCGTGTCAGCATCTACTGAGGCTTCCAATGTATGGATCTGTTTGACATAAGCGAGCGTTTCGGTGTTGCATTTTTCACGTAGAATCTGCTTTGCAATTGCCCCTGCTGCAACGCGACCAATGGTTTCTCTTGCACTTGCTCTACCACCTCCCTGCCAATTCCGAATGCCATACTTCTGTTGATATGTAAAATCAGCGTGTGAAGGGCGGTAAAGGTCTTTCAAGTGATTGTAAGCATCAGGACGCGCATCCTTGTTCCACACAAGCATGGAGATAGGTGTGCCGAGTGTTTTGCCTTCAAATACACCAGAGAGTATTTCAACGACATCTCCTTCCTGGCGCGGTGTGGTGAGATGGCTTTGCCCCGGTCTGCGACGATTGAGTTCATATTGGACAGCGGATATATCAAGGTCAATCTGTGGAGGACATCCATCAACAACAACACCGACAGCGCCGCCGTGCGACTCGCCCCAAGTAGTAATCCGAAAAAGGTATCCGAAAGTATTCATTTATTCTTATTCCCATTGACACATTTTGAGGTCAAAACCCTCATTTTTAGGTGTATATTTACATTTCTTGTGATATACTATATCAGATTGCTAATAATCATGCAAGGAATTTGATATTAGCATTGGTATTACTGCTTACGGTTGCTCTTACAATGCTCATTTACTGCGAAACGTCTACGTATTCCTGGATTTTCTACAGAGGATAGATGATGGTACTTTTTAAACGGTATATTGCTTTTCTTTTAATTTTTATCGCTATCGTGCTATTGTGGAATACTATGGTTATTTACCCGCTCAAGATTTTCGTTGTGTTTATGCACGAAGTGAGCCACGGACTTGCAGCGATTGCTACTGGAGGCAGTATCGTCAAAATTGAGATAAATCAGCATGAAGGCGGTCTTGCACTTACCCGGGGAGGGTCTCGTTTTTGGACACTATCCGCTGGTTATCTCGGTAGTCTGTTATGGGGTGGTGTTATCCTGTTATTAGCAGCAAGGACTCGCCTGGGTAAAGTGGCGAGTGTGTTCATCGGCATCGGTATGGTGGCCATCACCATCGGTTTTGGTTCCGATACGTTCACTTACCTTTTCGGCATCGGTTTTGGGGTAGTGCTAATTCTTTTGGGATTGTTTCTGCCTGAGGTGGTCAATGATTGGATATTACGCATAATTGGCATAACAAGTTGCCTCTACGCAATTCTTGACATAAAAAGCGATGTTCTGGATCGGTCAAATCTACGTTCCGATGCTCGGATGTTGGCAGAAGAAACCAATTTTCTTTCAACAGAAGTTTGGGGGTTAATATGGATTGTGATTGCCGTAGGGTTGACCTTCTGGTTTCTCTACATAGCGGGAAAATCTTCTAATGCCACAGGGACAGACAGCACAGACTCCGCTGCTACAGAAATGAGTTAATTCTTTAGAGGGCCGAAGTCTATATTGTAAAAGTTAAGCAGCCACACACAGATACCTAACAGAAAAAGCGGAATACAGATAAGAAGGATAAGAATAAAGACTCCCCATACCCAAGAACCTTTGGACTTTGCGACGGTTGCCAACCGTGCGATCAACACCCCGCCGCCAATTATAATTAAAACGACAAGTCCGAATATTACGGTTGTCATTTCTTTCCTCTCTATGAAACCGCCAACGAAAATCCTACTACGTTTCGTGCAATGCTGATTGGGATTGCCCTCATCCCATTTATGGTAAAATCCACAATTACCTGAACATTGGCGAGGTTCGGAAAGCTCGCCAGCGAGAGAGCGTCGGGATTACTATTCATTGAAATGTGAACATATTTTCGGATTGGACTATAAGCGTTAAACAATTATTAAGGGTTCTCGTATGGTAGGTTGAATTGAGCGGAAGGTTGTTCTTGGATCACAGGGACCACATAACTTCGAATTTTCACGCCTTCAACGGTTTCTGTCTCCACCCGCGGTTCTGGTTCGCGCCGATGATCAAATACGACATAATACCCTTCCATCACGTTTTCTAATTTAAGGTATGCAGCGAGCTGTCTTTTACCTGCCTGGTAGCGGTTATTGCCTCTCCAAACTTTCGTTTCAACAATATATTTTCGCTGATTGTGGTTAACGATGAGATCCATCCGCCCGCGTCCTGTTTGCACCTCAATGTGCATCACACCGCCAACAAGTTTAACAAACTGGTCAAGATAGGCAAGCAGGAGATGCCTGCCCACGGACTCTCGCGGTGTCCCTGGCACCTGTAGGATCCTGAACCCTACGCGCCTGATAAAATCTTGGAAGTTATCCAGTAACGCCTCTAATGCAATCTCTCCAGTAGATGTGAGGTACTCAGAAAACGGATCTTCTATATCTTCTAAAAAATACTCATCTTCCAATCCATTAACTACCGGCTTGAATGTTTGCAGGATGCAGTATAGATAAATCGGATTAACAATTTCACACATACCGTCAGATCCTTTGGCAATGACACCATACGTGGCAAGTTCATTAATAATATCGTTGTGTAGATTGAATTCCACACTTTCATCACGCGCCATAATCCGCATCAGCATAGTTTCAAAACGTGGGTCTCTACGAATATTGGTTGTCAGATGAGTGATATTCGTGTTCTGTTCCTGCAGTAATTGTGCATGTGCCGTTGCCCAGTGCATCGTGCTAATCGGATTAGTTTTTGGAATGTTGAATTCCTCGGTGAGAATCTGCCCGAATCGATTGACGAGGAACGGTTGTCCCGCTGTCTGTTTGTGAATGGATTCAAGTACCCCAGCGGCGAAGGATTGTCCGACCTCGTCCGTATATTGTTGAAAAAGTTCGTGTACCTGTTCAAGTGTGAAGTTCGGCAAGCGAAATTCATCCTGGATGTTGAACGGTGAGACGGACCGATCATAGTCGAGCTGCGCGATGCTCTTGACACCTACAATGCCAACGCTGTGGGGACACTGCATTTCTTCAGAGAGATAAATTTGGCGAAGTGAATATAGAAAATCGCTGATGACTGTTTTGGGGATGCCATCAAACTCGTCAATAAGGAGCACAACCTTCTTGAAAGCAGGGACATCCTTGTGACAATCGCTGTCCAAGAAACTTCCAAAGTTCTCAAAGAACTCTTCCATCGAAAAATGATCGGTTAGGGTTGTGTTTTCCAAGAATTGTGTCAATGCATCAGAAGGCGCGCCACCGAGCTTTTGAAAAACGCTTTTAATTTGCCGCTGAATCATATAATAAAGCTGTTCATAAAAAACGGCAGGTGTGGCATTCCGCATCGTTTGAAAATCCAACTGGATAGGAAAATAGGTTGGATCTTCTACGGTGAGTGCGTCAAGTGCTAATCGGAAAAAGGTAGTTTTGCCGGTCTGACGTGGTGCGAAAAGCACAATGTACTTGCCCGCTTTGATGCGGTTGATGAAATCGTTAATTTCCTCAGTGCGTGGCACAACATAATGCTGCTCAGAACGCACACGGCCTTGGGTTCCGAAATATCTCATTTTTTTCTCGTTGACCTATTCAGATAAGGTATTGTTACAACACAAAGTCTTTCATCGCGCTGATGCTTGCAGAGACGTATCTAATTTTCTGCGGAGAATTACACCCCACTGCCCAACAACCCAAAGTGTTTTACCGTTTTTCGCACGCGTAATCACATAGAGGTTATTGTCAATATCGGTGTGTTCTTGTTCCCATGTTTCACCACCATCGGTTGAACGAATGATTGTGCCTTCTTCGCCAACAGCATAGAGTTCCTGTTCAGTAAGTGCGATAATACCGTGTAGCGTTTTGGCAATGCCGCTCATTTTCGGTTGCCATGTAAAACCGCCATCCACCGTTTTTAGCACAAGCCCGCCTTGTCCTACTGCCCAACCTATCCGTTTCGTAATAAATGAAACCGAATTCAGGTCATAAACCGTATTGGATTCGTGCAATCGCCAATAGTCGCCGCCGTTGATAGTCCGTTGGATGGTTCCACTTCGCCCTACTGCCCAACCGAGTGGAGCAAATTTCATATCAACGCTCATCAGTGAGTCGTTTGTCGTAGTGCGTTGGAGAGTCCACGTGGGGCCGCCATCTTTGTTGTGAATGATGTCTCCGAATCTGCCAACTGCCCAACCTTCAGAAAACTTACCGAACTCAACATCATTTAGTGAGAATCTACCGGGGGATTCCCCTTCAAAGAAAGGCGGTCGCTCAGGCGTTTCACCTGCTGTCCAGGTATTTCCATCCGTGGTATAGAGGACAGTTCCATCCCGTCGCATTGTCCACCCCCATTTGGGTTCAAGACTGGCGAAGTGGATACCGATGAGGTTCTGGCGGGTATGAATTGCCAGTTTCTCCCATGTTTGTCCAGCGTCTTGCGTTTCCAATAAGCTGCCATCATTATTCGCTATCCAGCCGATTTTGTCATTGAAAAAGAGAACTTCTCGGAAATCATTACGCTGTTGTTCACCAAGCTGACGTTCCCATGTTTCCCCACCGTTTGCCGTGTGATAGATGCTTCCCGCACTCCCGACTGCCCATGCATGTTGTGCGTCAAGGAAGTAAACACTGGCTATTCCGCCTCCACTACCACGTCCGAACCGTCTTCTCCGTTCAGGTTGTGGTTGTTGTGTTGTTGGATTTGGTCTTGCTTGCTCAGCGTTAGGTGGCAATGTACCATCAGGTGCCAGGCGGCCAGGTTGTTGTCGCTGTTGCCGGAGCTGTCTTTGGAATATATCGGCAAGCGATTCCTCTGGTTGTGGTGTAGATTCTTCTGCATCTTCCCTATCAGAATCTTCACGTGTTTCTGGCGACGGTTGTCGCATTGCGAACATATTATCTCCCGTAGAAACAGGAACAAGTTCCCAGTTTACACCTTGATCTTCCGTGATATATGCGCCGCCACCCCCAATTCCCCACGCATGTGTATGTGAACGGAAGGTAATACGTCTCAAACCGCGCAGACTTTGCGTAGTGGTCCGCAGCTTCCAAGTTTCTCCGCCATCTTCAGTTAGCAAGGAATTTCCATTGCCGAGAATAACCCAACCATGATTTTCGTCATCAAAATGGACAGCAATACCTGGCTGATTGGTCTTCGCCTGAATTTTCCAATAGTTGCCACTATCAACAGTGTGTAAAATGAATCCGCCATCGCGTCGTTGCGGGGCAACTGCCCAACCTTCTTGGCTATTGATAAAGTGAAGGTCCGTGATATTTGCATTTGTTGTACCGGTTTTTTGGACTTCCCACGTTTTTCCGCCATCTGTCGTTCGCAAGATTTGCCCGATTGATGCGCCAAGCCATCCTTCGTTTTCATTTATGAATTGCGTCATACTTATGCGTGGTAAGTTCTGACGCGTTGTGCTGACAATAGGTTTCCACGTTTCTCCCCCGTCTACTGTTAGAAGTAAAACGCTTGATCCAAGGATGCGCCCGTGATTTTTGTCTGTAAATTCGACTTCACGCAAATTTTCGTCTACGCCGCTATGTTGCGGTAGCCATGTTTTTCCGCCATCTGTTGTGCGGGCAATTACACCACCAGAGCCTACTGCCCATCCGTTTTCAGCATCAACAAAATGTGTATCTGCAAAATCAGTTCGCCATGTAGCTTGACGGATAATATCCCAATGGTAGACGACAGGCACCACAGGTGTTTCTTCTTTAACAACTACAACTTCTGGTTCCTCTGCGACAGGCGGTAATTTCGCTGGCAATTGCGCCTTTTCAACGGAGTAACGCATTGCTATCCCACCTTTACCCACAGCGACCACGCCATCGGGTGAAAGTGCTAATCCGTAAAGGTCATTTTCGGTGCCGCTTTCTTGGAGTTCCCATTTTTCCCCACCGTTGATTGTGGTAAGCATAGCACCGTTATCACCAACGATTAAGCCGTGCTGTGCATCAGCAAAATAGAGTTTATTCAAATTTACTTGTGTGCGACTGTGTTGGATACTCCAATCGTTTCCACCATCTTTTGTGTGTAAAATTTCACCAAATTGCCCGACAATCCAGCCTATGTTTTCGTCAACAAAGTAGACAGCGTAAAGTTCATTGAAGGTATCGGTAGTCTGCTGTTTCCATGTTAATCCACCATCTTGTGTGGCGATACATATACCCGGCCATCCGATTGCCCACCCTCTCTTTTCATCAAGGAAAAACACACCTTTTAGCATAAGTGAGTGAAAATCACCGACAGGGATTTGTGGTAGCCAATTTTTTCCGCCATCAATTGTATGTAGGATTGTGCCAAGGTCTCCGACAATCCAACCTATCTTGGCATTAATAAAATAGACAGAGCGAAGTGTAAATGCTGAAGAGGCGCGTTGACGTTCCCAGTTTGCCCCACCATCGTTAGTATGCACAATGAGTCCACGTTCACCGACTGCCCAGCCGTGTTTGTCAGTCGCAAAATAGATATTCCAAATGCCGTCCCAGATATCTGTGTCTAATTCATTCCACGTTTTTCCGCCATCGTTGGTTATAGCCATCGTACCGCGTTTACCGACTGCAATGGCGCGATTAGCATCAGTAAACTGCACATTCTGCAGATCGTTCGCTGTCGTGCCGCTCACCATCTCCCATGTTGTCCCAGCATCTGTCGTGCGCATAATAGTCCCCGACCATCCGATTGCCCAAGCTTCTTTTTGTGTGGTAAACTGAACTCCAGTCAAATTATTTTCGGTTCCACTCTCCATCAATTGCCAGTTATCCCCACCGTCTTCTGTACGGGTGATAAAGCCGACATCCGCAACCGCAATCCCATAGTTTTCATCTATAAAATGGATACTATTAATGGTATCTCGGACGTGTCCATTAATCAGCGGAATACGACTATCCTGACGTTCCCAATTGATTCCCCCAGTCGTTGTATGAAAGATTGAACCGTCACTTCCTGCAATCCATCCCTCATTTTCACTGATAAAGAAAACCTGTTTGTTATCATTAATCATTCGATCTCGTTCACCTTCAAAACGATTACTCTGTTCCTGCCATGATTCACCACCGGTTTTGGTATGGAAAATTCTATCGTACGTGCCGACTGTCCACCCTTTGTCATCATCAATGAACCATACACCGTTAAGTGGAAATTCACTCACATATTCATATCGTTTCCACTCTTTTCCACCGTTTTTCGTATAGAGGACATGAGCATCTTCACCAACGATCCATCCTTCTCTTGCATTTGCAAAGAAGACATCGCTTAACATTGCGACAGTCCCGCTTTTTTGTAAGTACCAGTGTCTACCACTATCATCGGTCGTTGCAATTAAACCTTCATCGCCAACTGCCCATCCATCTTTTTCGTTAGCAAAATAGACCGCTTTGAAGTCACCCGTAGTTTTTACTTCCTGCTTCTGCCACGTTTTCCCACCATCCGCTGTATGGACAATTACGCCTCCAAGTCCAACAAGCCATCCCTGTTCTGCGTTAACAAAGTGTAGGTCTGTAAAGTTTGTTTCCCAATCTGCTTTACGTGTCGCTTCCATCTTAACGCAGCCGTTGATGAAGAGCATGGCTGCAAGAATAAAAGTAATAGTGTATGAAACGATGATACCCTGCTGGTTTCTCCCTAAAAAATTACGATATTTGAATTGCATTCTGATTTTCCTCCGATTGAATAGTTAATAAGCGTCTCCACCAAAAAAACCTGAGCGAACTACTGCAATAATTACGGCAATACTTACACAAAGTGCTATAAGTCCTACTTGAACAAAAATTGATTTTCGATTTTCCAACTTCTGAATTGTTTGTATCTGTCCGACCTGTGCTAAAAAAGGTGATACTGCTAATAGAATCACACTTGCTGACGGAACCTCCGCGTAAAAATATCCGTTTAACCAAATGCCAATAAAAAGGAACATTATTATTGGGGATACATTAGTAGAGAAAACGTGCTGCTTACTATTGGGATCAGTTTTTTTATTACGTTGTAGAACAAGAGTGAGAATCCAGATCACAGCGAAAAGAGCCGTTAATATTCCTGCATGTTGAGCGATTCGCAAACTTCCCGAAAGTGCGATAATTAAAGCGGTTCCGCCTGAAAGCCCAAAGTAGACAAATGGGGTAGCGGCTTGAGACGGTATTGCAGAAAAACTCTGTTCCACGATATTCCAAAAGATAAAAATTCCAGCACTTAAACCGACCCACCAGATAATTCCTTCAACAGTTCCCCAAGTGTGCTGAAAGTATGGATTCAATAATATACGCGGTAATGCGACAGAATAGATAATCTGTGATACCAATCGCTGCCAACGAGAAGAATTCCAATAAGTACTGCTCAAAAGTGCAAAAAGAGCGAAGTAGAAAAGCCAATGTATACCTTCTCTTGGCGGAAAAGTAGGCTGCTTCTCTATTCCGAGATACCCGATGATGTATCCTATTCCGAGAGCAACGGTCGTTAACCATAGCAGATACGTCTTTTCTGGATCGCGTCCTCTCAGGTATACTACGACAGCATAAATCCCTCCGCAAACGATAGCAGGCAAAAGCAAATTGAAAAACAACTGATTGAAAGTTGGCACTGCTTAAACCTCCGCTTTATCGTAGAATTTTCAATTATTTCAGGGATATCTATTTATGCGCTGCCTCAATACTTACGGTAATTCGGATGTCGTCACTAACGCCTTGCATTCCGTAGGTCATGCCGTATTCGCTGCGCTTGATTCCAAACGTTGTTTCAAAACCGATCAATTCTCCATCTTGTGGATGTTTTCCTTTCCCCGTAATTTCAACATCAACGGTGATAGATTTTTTTACACCGTGTAACGCGAAATCACCTGTAACTTCCAACATATTCTCTTGTCCTGCTTTTGCACTCACCTTTGTGCTTTTGAAGGTGATTACAGGAAACTGCTTGGCATTGAAAAAGTCAGGACTTCTGAGGTGTTGGTCGCGTTTTTCGTTTGCAGTATCAACGCTTGCGGTTTTTACTTCAAATTCAACTTTACTTTTAGGTACATCAGTTTCATCCATCATGATTGATCCTGAGAATTCATTGAACCGACCGTAATTATAGCTGACTCCCAGGTGTTTTGCGCGGAATAATACGGATGAATGCACAGCATCAATTTGATATGCTTTCGCTGCACTCTGCGATTCCGTCCTCTCTGTAAAGGTTATGATGCATAAGGCTAAAATCAACGTGCCGATAAATGAAACTTGCCAGTAACGCTTAAACCATGTTGTCATTAAAAATTTCCTCCATAATGGTTTTCGTATAACGCCAAAAAATGTTATCTGTATAAATGCAGTATACCTGATTTTTCAAAGTGTGTCAACGAAAAAGCAGAGACCTTCAATGCCTTATGCAAAGATTGTCAATTTGTGGAAGCACAACTGTTGAAAATGTCGGAAGTTTGAGGGAAAATCATAGGTGAATAGCGTTTGGTGTTAATAGAATTCGGTTGAAATTTGTTGATTGGATATGTTATCATTATCAGCAGCGATCTACATTGCGGAGGAAAAGACTCTTGAGCAAACCGCTTAAAGGATTTATAACATACTCACACGAGGATGCTGCACAAAAGGACGAATTACGAAAACGTCTTGCCGTAATGGAGCATCAAAATGAGTTAGTAACTTGGGATGATTGCCAACTTACTCCTGGAGATGGAGCTCTTCAGGATGACATTCTCAAAAAGGTTGCGGATTCAGATTTGCTGCTCTACCTTGTTTCCGCTGCAAGTCTTGCCTCTAAGAATTGCAACAAGGAATTAGCTGAAGCATTAAAGGAAGAAATTAGGGTTATTCCGATTGTCCTTGAGCATTGCGATTGGCTCAATCATCAAGTCAGCGGTTTTGAGGTTCTACCCCACAAAGGTAAACCAATTAGAAAGTGGGATGATGAAAGCGAAGGTTGGCAAAATGTAGTAGATGGTATACGCGAAGCAGTTCATAAAATACTGTCCGAGTCAGATGTTTCGTCAAAACCATCCCAAGCAGAAATACTGGCAGAATTATTATCTCAACGAGGAAACGTATTACTGCTTCTGGGGAAAACAGAGGAAGCTATAGAAGTTTATTCACAGGCAATTGAACTGAATCCACACCATGCTTTTGCTTATAATAATCTCGGTATTGCCTATGAAAAAAAATATGAGGTTAATAAAGCCCTTGAAAACTATAATCAGGCAATACGACTCAAAGATGATTTTGTCGAAGTGTATTTCAATCGCGGTACGATTTTTGCGAAAAAAGGCGAGGGTAACAAAGCAATTGAAGATTTTGATAAAACGATACATTTAGATCCACACTTTGCTCTTGCATATAGTCATCGTGGTAATGTCTATGAAGAAAAAAACGAGATTGAGAGAGCAATTAAAGAACATTGTAAAGCAATAAAACTAGATCCAAAAGAACCTATATTCTACAACAATCGCGGTCTTGCTTATGAAAAAATAGGTACGTTTGATCTTGCTATCAAAGATTTTGACAAAGCATTAGAACTTAAAACAAATTACGCCATTGCCTATAACAATCGAGGTGCTGTTTATCGTAGCAAGGGCAAGCTTGATAAATCCATTGAAGACTGCAGCACAGCGATAAAACTGGATCCGCACTATGCCGAACCCTACAACAACCGAGGTGCCGCATACCGCAACAGCGGTGAAATAGATCTAGCCATTCAAGATTATGACATGGCTATATCGCTAAAACTCGATTTCTTTCAAGCTTATTATAATCGTGGTATCGCTTACCACGAAACAGGCAAAATTGAGATCGCAATTAAGGACTATAGCAAGGCAATAAAAATCAATCCGGAACATGCCCATCCCTATAACAATCGCGGCAATATTTACCTTCTCAAAGGCGATTATGAACGTGCCATTGAAGATTATAGTAAAGCAATAAATTTGAATTCGGAACTTTCCCAACCATTTTACAATCGCGCAGAAGCATGGTTGCGTTTAGAAAAGTGGGAAAAAGTCAAAGCAGACTTAACAACAGCCAAGAATATGGGTATGGATATTGTTGCAGCATTCCATAACACACATAAAGATGTTGAGAAGTATGAGAAGCAGTATGGTGTTAAGTTACCAGAAGACATTGCACTCCTCTTGACTGAACGTCGTCGAACCCGTTATCCAAAGGCATCAAAAGTATTGGATGACCGTGGCAACCCGCTTGAATCGCCAAATGTAGTCAATTTACGCGAGCAACTTCACAATTCGGGTACACCGTTAGGTGAATACATCAAAACAAAGTCCGCTTTTGGTATCAACACAACCCCAACAGAGGTTTTTGTTGTAAACAGAACGACGCGGGATGAACTTATTGAGGCACACTCATCCTCCGCGGATATTTTGAAACCGTTTTTACACGGACAAGACTTAAGGCGTTGGCATGTTGACACACCGCAACAATGGTTAGTCTTCACCTACCGTGGCATAGCAATAAACGATTATCCAGCAATTCTAAAATATCTGGAAAAACATAGAGAACCCTTGAGCAAAAGAAAAGGCAAACAGGAATGGTATGAGCTGCCAGTGTCTCTTGACGATACGGAGCGTTTAGATCAACCGAAATTGGTGTGCCCAAACACCTATAATCACCATACCTTCGCTGTTGATGCTGCTGGTTATTTTTTTGGGAATACGTCCTATCTTATTCCAACAGAGGAAAAATGGCTTTGCGGTCTTCTCAATTCTCGTACTGTGGAATGGTTTTATTCGCAGGTGTCGAACCAATTGACGATTGATCCGCTTCGGGCGCGTAGCCAGTATATCCAACAGATTCCGATTCCCGACCTCGCGTCAACACAGAAAGCACTGATCGCCAAAATCGTTGATTACTTGATCTATCTTCAGCAGCAGCCAACAATAAACAGCAAGGATTTAGCACACGCCCGCGACCGTATAATGCTCGGATATTTTGAGCGGGTCATTGATGGCTTGGTTTATGAGGTTTACCTATCCGAAGAACTCCATAAATCGGACAAACACTTCTTCCAACCGTTGTTGGAGGAACAGCTGCTTTTATATGAAGAAATTGAGGGTGATAAAATGACTGTGTTACGTGACATCTTTGAGCTGCTATATGAAAGAACGCATCCTATTCGGCGTAACCTTTTCTTCATAGATAGTGTAAAACAGGTTCGCGTCATTCAGGGGAAACTGTGAGAATTACCGACATTGAGATCAAAAACTTCAGAGCATTCCGTGGAACTTATCACATTGATCTGAGCAAATCAGGAAAAAATTTAATAGTCTACGGTGAAAACGGGAGCGGTAAATCGTCGCTGTACCTTGCGTTAAAACTCTTCCTTGAATCTGGATTAGACGCAACCGATGCAAGTAAAATAGACACTGGTTTTGAAAAACATCAGAACATTTTTGTTGAAGAACCTGGACATATCAAACTTGATTTTAGCGAAGAACATCAGCGAATCCAAGAAACTTACGAATGGTCGGAGAACCTTAAAGAGACACATAATGACCTAATTATCGAGACATTAAAAGCAAGTGGATTTCTTGACTATAAAGACTTGTTGAAAGTTCACAATGTTGAGCCTCAAGTCGGAGTAGTAAATGTGTTTAATTTGCTGGTTGAGACGCTTTTAGTAAATACCATCAACTATGAGACAGATAGATCTCTCGCTGAGGATTGGAATGATATTCAGGAACCTTATCCTCGTAGAAACGCTAAAAATCAAATAACATCCCTTGAAAATCGGATAGACATCTTCAACATCGAACTCGCTAACAGATTAGATGAACTGAGTCCAAAGGTGCGCGAGATTCTTGGAAAATTTGGATATGAAGTTGACCTTAGCTTAGATTTTAAAGGGATTACATACAATCAAAAGAACAAAACTCTTGAGAACCAGCAGATTCTATTAAATGTCAAATTTTTTGACAAAGATATTTCTGAACAATATCTTTTGCTAAATGAAGCAAAATTGTCAGCAATTGCTCTTTCCATCTTTCTTTCATCAATTCTGCTGCAACCGGAAAGCGATCTGAGAATTCTCGCGCTTGATGACGTACTGATCGGCTTGGATATGTCAAACCGTCTGCCGGTCCTTGATATTCTGAAAGAGTATTTCCCAGACCACCAAATCTTTTTGACGACTTACGATAAGGTATGGTATGAGATTGTCAAACAACGGACAGAAGAAAAAGATTGGAAATATGCCGAATTTTATTTCTCACAAACTGATGAATATGAAATCCCTGTCTATGCAGAGGATAAAGCATACCTTGACAAGGCGAAAGAATATCTTAAAGCGAATGACTACAAAGCCTGTGCAGTCTACCTTCGGACTGCTTTTGAAGCAATAATCAAGAGGTTTTGTGACAAAAGGAATCTTCGTGTTAGATACTGTGAAAATCCAAAGCAGCTGATGAGCGAAGACTTCTGGGATCCGATAAAAACTGGAACAAAAAGGGATGGCACTCCTTTTTTAGCACAGACACTCATTAGGCAAATTGAGTTGTATCGGAGCATCATCTTAAACCCACTCAATCACGCTACCATTGCAAATATTCCGAAAAGAGAAGTTGAGGAAGCTATAGATGCAGTAGAGGAACTTGAAACTGCGTTAGTACAAGTCTAAACAGTTGAATAATTTCGATTAGGTAAATTGGCTGCGGATTGTTCACAGCAAAAAGGCGGGGCACATAGACCCCGCCTTACATCACAAATCACTTTGCCGCGAACCTACTACACTTCACATCTTCACTACTCCTGATACGCTAATTCCGTTTGAAGCGAATTTACGATAGTATCAATATTGTAGCGCATCATCCCGATGTATGTTCCTTCAGACATTCCGGGAGTTCCCATCGCATCAGCAAATAAATTGCCACCAATTTTAACATTAAAACCTTTCGCTTTAACTGCTGCTTGAACTGCATGGATACCTTGTGGTGCTGCTGAAGTTTCAACAAATATCGTTGAGATTTTACGTTCAATGATAAACTTAGCAAGTTCTCTGACATCAGTGATGCTTACCTCGTCTTCTGTGTTTATCCCCATGAGTCCGCGTACTTCAAAATCGTAAGCGCGTCCAAGGTAGCCGAACGCATCATGTGTTGTGACCAAAACCCTGCGTTTAGCAGGTATCTGTGCGGCAAGTTTGTGCATATCGTCATGCAAAGTTTGTAACGTTGCCAAATAATTCTTTGCATTAGCGTGATAATATCTGGCATTTTTAGGGTCGGAATGAGCCAATGTGTCGCGAACCCTTTCAGATGCTTTCATCCAGAGCGACACATCATGCCACACATGCGGATCATATCCACCCAAAAATTCAGACGCTTCCCGAAGACGTGATCGATCCATCCCATCCGTAACAGCGACAGCTTTCGTTTTATCCTTCATTTTATCAAGGACGGTGCCTGTAATTCTGACTTCAAGATTTAAGCCATTATAGAAGATAATGTCCGCTTCCTTCAGTCGTTTCGCGTCTCTTGCTGTCGGCTTATAGAGGTGTGGGTCAACCCCTTCACCGATAATCCCAGTAACATCAAGCTTATCGCCACCAATGTTATTTACAATATCAGTAATCATGCTAATTGTGGCGACGACGTTAAGTTTCTTCTCAACCGTAGGTTTGGCATTTGTGATGTCTTCTGCTTTGTCGTTTTGACATCCAACAGCAAATATAAACAGCAATAGTCCGAAAAAATATAAACTCTTTTTTAAAAAATATTTATCCACTCTATTAACCCCTTTTATACCTTCATTAAAACATTATTGCTTCATGGTAGCTTTACGATAGTATAAGAAAATACGTTACTTCTATGGTAAATGTTACATATAGACATTATAACGTTTTAATTTCGTAGGTCGGGTTGAGCGCAACGAAACCCATAAGCGTCAATTTAAGAAAAGAATTATGCGCTAAATGCCCCAGGCCGGTAGGTTCGGTTTGTAACCGAACCGAATCCTACGCAGAAACCTTCACCTATCCTGTCCACTCAGCAGTGCTGCTCAACAAAACACCCAGGATTCACCTGGGCTCAGTCCGGTTCGGGTACAAACCGAACCTACCGGGCCTGGATGCACGCTAAATTGACAGTTATGGGTTTCGCAAACTCAACCCGACGGACAAATCACTTGT
>PYJA01000065.1:27323-34887 GCA_003635185.1 Candidatus Poribacteria bacterium
GCATTTGACTTTGCGCGACAGAGCAAGTGATGTCCTTGTGCGAGGATTGTTGTGAACACTTTGCGTCTATTAAAACCTCTATCAAATATGATCAAACCCGGAGGCACATTGGCACAGATGGATTTCAGCACTTCTCCGCTATTAGCTTGTTCGTCTCCCGGACACATCACCCGGGCAGTCAACGGAAACAGACGCACCCCTTGCGGCGTTTCACAGAGCCACCCGATAGCACCGAACTCGTGTCCGTGATGGAACTTGGATTGGTTCTTATTCCGTTTGTTATAGCGTGTGTTTATGAATAAATGTGTGCCCTCTTGACAAACACCGTCATTGATAGACTTGGTTTCATCATAGGTATAGACACCTTCGCTGAAAGTTGTTTGAACTTGTCTTGTCAAAACCGATGTGAGTTCGTCAAGACACCATTTGGAACGACCCAGAAACTTCGGCAAGGACCAATAGGTTGTTTCAGGTTGTGTGGATAGATATATTTGTGTCATTGTGCCACGATGCGGAGTATTTATCAAACCTTTCACATAAGTGCGAAAATGGTTGAAGTTCGCATTATACTTGAAAACCGGTTGATATTCTGATAATATAGTTTCTAAGTGGGAAAGAGGATCCATTTTGAATATCCTTTCAAAAAATGTTTTTTCTAAAAGGATACCCTCTTTTCTGCTTTTTGTCTCTAAAAATCTTAAAACTGTCCAAACTATAGTAAAAGAAAGGAGAACTTATGCGAAACTCTAACCCACCAGTAAATGGAGAAAAGTTTGGAGAAGGGACATGGATAGGTAAACTCTACCCTGTCAACCATGACGGCACCTCCTCCCACATGACCTCTGTGACAATCAACGCTGGGGGGAAAGTGTCCCGAGCCTTTTCTAATTCCTGTCGTGGTATTATTTATGCACCCGGCCACATCCGCAGCGGAGCAGACGGTGGCTACTGGTGCCACTGGGACCGCGTTTCGCACTTTAAGGACGCGGTGGGAAACAGATACGAAAAAGAAACGCAATACTCTAAAGTATCCTAAAGGAGGATAAAAATGTATTTCAAGTTTTTCTATAGTGTGATGATAAGTATGTTGATGTTGTCCATCACTACGTTGGTGGAAGCAAAACCTGATGAAAACACTGTTGCCATTTGGCTTTTTAATGAGGGCAATGGAAAGGTTGTTGAGGATGCCTCTAAGAATGGTCATGCTGGCGAAATTATCGGCAATCTCGAATGGGTAGAAACGGATTTCGGGCCCGGGTTAAAGTTTCCGGGGGATGGGAGTGGTTATATCCTCATTGATTCTACCAAACATTTGGAGTTGCATGAGCTTAGCATTGAAGCGTTTGTTAAAGTGGAAGCATCTACAGGTAAATGGCAGGGGATCGTATGTAAGCAGAGAGCTGGATGTGCTGATCGTAACTACGGTATCTGGGTAAATCCTAATACCAATGCTTTGCATGCAGAGATTGGGGCAAACGGTCAATGCGGGTTCAATGTAGGTGGTCAGACGATACTTACCGACAACGAATGGCACCATCTTGCCTTCACTTCACCTTTGATGGTGAGACAGGGCGTGTCTATGTTGATGGTGAGTTGGAAGGGGAGAAAGCAAACGCCATCTCATTTCAGAGCGACACACCTCTTACTATCGGCACACCACAACCGGAAAATCCAAACGGATTACTCGGTACCATTAAAGCAATACGCATATCCAATGTTGCACGAACTCAAGAAGAAATTAGAGAAACTATAGACCTGGGTTTAGACCAGATCGCCGATGTTGTGCCCGGTGGAAAACTTACCACACGCTGGGGATATATCAAGCACATTCAATAGTGTTATTCGAAGGGGCAGGTAACACATGTTATTTGCCCCTCTAATCCGCAGGAGAAATTCTGCACTCAACGCCAATGTCCAAGTAATTGTGGTTTTCACCATAAACACTTTTACGGTTTTACTGACTTCACACAGCGAAACCCCTCATTAGGATTTGCATCCGTAGGTGCTCGCCAGTTACGGTTTGCAATACGAGAACTTTGAGGACTACTGAGCCATGAACCGCCTCGCAACACACGATTATTTTTTAGATTGATGAAATTTTTAATGACTTCATCAATGCTGTTAGCACCTGCAATAGGATTTTCGCGTGGAGAATTAATATAGAACCCCGCATCATACACATCCAGACACCACTCTCGCACATTGCCTGCCATGTCGGACAAGCCAAACCCGTTTGCTGGGTAAGTTCCAACAGGTGTCCGTTCTTTGTCAGTTCCGTCGTAGTAATTTGATTTAGTTGCATCAATAGAATCTCCCCATGGGTATATCTTACCTATCAATCCACCGCGGGCCGCTTTCTCCCATTCAGCTTCAGTAGGCAACCGCTTCCCTGCCCACTGTGCATAAGCCATCGCAGCATACCAACTCACATAAACGACAGGGTAGTTTTCCTTTTCAGGTGGAAAATCGTTGCCATTCCAATGTGCTAAATAGTAGCCATCATGGTATATGCACGGAATCTGGTCTTTCCGCCACTCAGGATTGGCATCAACAAACTTCTTATATTGCGCATTCGTTACTTCAAATTTGTCCATATAAAATGCATCAAGATAAACGGGATGCGCCGGTTTTTCGTCAAGATTACCGCCATTGCTTCCCATCTGAAACTCGCCTGATTTGATAAATGCCATATCAGACCTTGGATCATCCAGCTTAAAATCAATGGGTATCTTAACCAGAAAACTTACAGGTTTTCCTTTTTTTGTAGCAGGATAAAAAGTGGTTTGCTTTATTGCTTCAATTGCTGCCTCCTCAAATCCGAAACCGAGATTTGTAAGGGCTACTATGTTTTGTGGTATACCGTTCACATCAATGATTGCCTGCAGAGTAACTCTTCCTTCTTTTTCTGCTTTGATTGCTTCCTTCGGATATTTAGGCTCTACTAAGTTCTTGTATCGTGGAAGTTTGGGGGTAGTAGGAGCGGGAACAAGGTCAGCTATAGGAGCGGAAACAGTGTCAGCTATCAAATAACTGGAGTTGAAAATCAGAAAAACAATAATTGTGCTAAGGACTTTGACCCTTTTCATATCGCCTCCGTTTTTGTGGACAAAGCAATAAGTTAATAGGCGCGCCCTATACTGAGAGGCGCGCCTACTGTGATGGTAAAATGTGGTCTACAGAAAGAGAACTTAGCCCGGATTAAGCCTCTTCCTCTTCCGTTTTGGATGCAGCAATTACCTTCTGCGCAACATCATCAGGCACAATCTCGTAATGTGCGAATTCCATCGTGAATTTACCCCGCGCACTTGTCATAGATCGCAGATCAATGGAATAACGGAGCATCTCCGCAAGCGGCACTAAAGCGTTGATTGCTTGGCGTTTACCTGTCTGTTCAACACCCATCACCTGCCCACGCCGTCCGTTGAGGTCCCCGATGATACTTCCCATAAACTGATCCGGTACGGAGATTGAGACGTTCATAATCGGTTCAAGCAAACATGGATCCGCTTGCCCTACGGCAGTGGCAAAAGCCATGGAGCCAGCGATTTGGAATGCCATATCCGAAGAATCTACATCGTGGTATTTGCCATCGTGGAGATCAATTTGGATATCAACCAAAGGATAACCTGCTATCGCTCCGCGTTCCATCCTTTGACGGATACCTTTTTCTACCGCCGGAATGTAGTTACTCGGAATCACGCCACCCTTGATGTTGTTAACGAACTCAAACCCTTCACCCCGTTCTAACGGTGCCAAATTAATCGTGACATCTCCGAATTGCCCTTTACCGCCTGATTGCTTTTTGTGTCTTTCTTGGACATTTTGCACGCGCCTGCGAACCGTTTCACGATAAGGTACTTTCGGAGGGGCAACTTGTGTTTCAACACCAAATTTCTCAACAATTCGGTCACGATTCACGGTAATGTGAAGTTCACCCAACCCGGAAACCAGCAGCTGTTTCGTGACATCGTTCCGCTCAATCTTGAAAGCTGGGTCTTCCTCACCTATTCGTGTCAGCGCGGTGATCAATTTTTCGTCATCACCCTCCCGCGCTGGACTAATAGCATAAGAGATAACTGCATTTGGGAACTCAACCCCCGGAAGTTTAATAGGTGCATCTCTGGCACATAACGTATCTCCCGTCCGCGTAACGTTGAGTTTTGTCAGCGCGCCGATATCACCTGCCGGTACATTAGGCGTGTTAATAGCCTTTTTGCCATTCATGAAAGTCGGTTTTCCGAGACGTTCCATCTCCCCTCGCGTTGAATTGCTTACCTGTTCATCACCAGTTAATGTGCCAGAGTAAACTCGGAACAAGCTCAGTTGTCCAGAAAACGGATCGGCAATAGTTTTAAAAACAATCGCTGATAGTGAGGTGTCCGCTGAAGGTTCGCGCGTCTTCGCTTCGTCCTCAACATCCTGCACCGGACCCGCCTGTACTGGAGACGGACAACAACTAATAATCATATCCATTAGTTGCTGTACCCCGATGTTCTTTAATGCTGATCCGCATAACACAGGGACAAATTGATTTTCAAAAATCCCGGTTTGCAACCCACTCTGTATTTCCTCGTCAGAAAGTTCACCTTCAAAAAACTTCTCTATGAGTTCATCATCGCTCTCTGCTGCAACTTCAACAAGCTCTTCTCTGGATTCTTCAGCTGCACTTGCTAAATCGTCAGGAACATCAGATTTTGCGACAGGTGAGCTTCCATTAGGTTCAAGAAACGCAGCATTTTGAATCACATCAACGACACCTGTAAACTGGTCTTCTTTTCCGATAGGGAGTTGGGTTGGGACCGCGCGTGTCTCTAATATATCTGAAATACTTGCAAGCGCGTTTTCAAAACTCGCGTTCTCTTTATCCATCTTGTTGATAAAGAGGATTCGTGGAAGTTCATATTTATCTGCTATTTCCCAAACTTTTTCTGTTCCGCCCTCTACGCCTGTAGTCGCATCCACGACTACGATAACTGCGTCAACGACTCGCAGCACACTGTGAAGGTCGCCATAAAAATCCTCTGCACCCGGTGTATCAATAAGATTGAGTTTATGATCCCCCCATTCCGCAATACACACTGAACAATTGAGTGATGTTTTGCGTTCAATCTCATCAGAGGCATAGTCAGCTACCGTGTTTCCATCATCTACGGACCCCATCCGCTCAATGGCACCGCCGTTATAGAGCATCGCTTCAATTAGAGATGTCTTGCCAGCCCCTGAATGAGCAATAATTCCGATGTTTCGAATCTCTTCTGTTCTGTATTGTCTCATCTTTTTAGAAAGTTCTCCTTTTGTAACCACACGGAATAGGTCAAACTATGCCGTTATTAAGATAAACTATTTTAGCACATACAACAAAATAATTTCAACAAAAACCGTAACAGTGAATTCGTGTTAGCGCAAGAGTAGTATTTTAAGAATTTTTGCCCAAATTCTATAGGTATCGTGTATAATGAACTATTATCATAAACTTATGAAGGCAGGAACTATGAAAAATCTTTTCTTTGCACTCGGTTCGGCATTCAGTTTACTTAGTGTTGTGTTCGGTGCTTTTGGCGCGCATGCGCTTAAAGATAAACTATCCAAGGAGATGTTAGACATCTTTGAGGTTGGGGTGCGGTACCAAATATATCATGGGATTGGATTAATTGTCGTGGCATGGGCATTGTCACAATGGCAAAACTCACTGACAACTGCGGCGGGATGGTGCTTTATTGCTGGCATTCTCATCTTTTCAGGTAGTCTTTACATTCTCAGTTTGACGAACACACCGTGGCTCGGTGCAATCACACCGATTGGCGGATTAGCATTTATCGCTGGCTGGGGATGTTTGATAGTGGCAGTTTTTCGGCAGTAAGAATATCAATTATTTTCTTGCTTGATTTTCTCCCAGTCCCACAGCAGGATTGTCCCATCGTAGCTCGCGCTGGCTAAGGTTTTTCCATCCTCTATAAATACCAATGCGTTTACCCAATTGGTATGTCCGGTGTGAGTTGACAAAAGACGCAGCGTGCCCGCTTCCAACAATTGGATTTTACCGTTGTAAACCCCACTGACAATAATACTACCATCTGGCGAAAATTTCAGAGTTTTTGCAGTTTCCACAGTTTGACTCTCGGCCAGCTGCTGACCTGTTACTACGTCCCATAAAAAAATGTCTTATAATTTCCACCGCTTACAAGTGTTTTCCCATCCGGTGAGAATGCTAACGCTCTGATTGTCCGTTTATGTCCAGTATTAAACGTAAAACGTGAACTTCCCGACTCCACGTCCCACAAGCGTATTATACAATCTGAACCGCCGCTTGCCAACATTTTTCCATTTGATGAGAATGTTAATACAGTCCCTAAACCTTGGAGTGTATAAATCGGATGCATTGTCTTAGAACTAAAGAAAAGTCTTTTAAGGAACGGTTGTGGTTGATTCGGAATGTTCCACAAATGAATTACACTGATTCCCTGCTGCGTTCCTGCAGTTGCTAACTTATTACCATCTAAAGAAAATTCGAAATTCGGAATTTTCGCTGGTGAATCCTGATGCCTTTTTAAAGTAGCTTTGATACGTTTTTTGGAAGTATCCCATAATTTTATCGTATTTTTCGCCCGCCAATCCTTAATAGCAAGTGTCTTGCCATCTGGTGAAATTACCTCGGCTCTTTTATCGGTATTTTTAAAATACAGCGTATCTCATAAATAGCCAAAAGCCTTAAATTGTCTTGGACTTATGGATCATTTCTGTTAGACTATTATTCATTATATATTATATGGTCAGGAGATGATTTGAATGGAACTAGGTGATAAAGAGTGGGAAATTATTGAACCCCTTTTGCCCGAACTCCCTAAAGATGTGCGCGGGAGACCTTGGCGTGGTAATAGAGAAGTGTTAGATGGGATACTCTGGGTGTTGCGAACAGGTGCCCCTTGGCGGGATTTGCCAGAAAAGTATCCCCCCTATCAAACGTGTCATCGTCGTTTTCAGCAATGGTCATCGGATGGAACGCTTGAAAGAGTTCAAATGACACTCACAGAAATGCTTGAAAAACGAAAAAAAATAAATATGAGTGAGTGCAGTATTGATGCGAAGTTTGTTCCTGCCAAGAAAGGGGTGAGTGTGTAGGCAAGACAAAATGTGGCAAAGGGACGAAACTGGTAGCGGTTACAGAAAAGTCTGGTAGGCCTGTGAGTATTCTAATTACAGATGCTTCCTGTCATGAAGTGCGTCTGGTTGAACATGCCTTGGATGCGTGTTGGACATCCGAACCCCCCGCGGTGTTGATTGGAGACAAAGCTTATGACTCGGATCCTTTGGATGCAGCTTTGAGGTGTCGTGGCACTGAAATGGTATCACCGCATAAAAAAAATCGCAAGAAACCGGCTACACAAGATGGTCGTCGTCTCCGTCGGTATAAACGCCGTTTCAAAGTGGAGCGTTTTTTCAGTTGGTGTGAAGACTTCCGGCGTTTAGTAGTGCGGTGGGAATATCATGCCGAAAATTATTTAGGGTTTGTCCTGCTTGCTTGCATACGGATGTCATTAAAATATTTATGAGATACGCTGTAGTG
>PYJA01000065.1:34907-35694 GCA_003635185.1 Candidatus Poribacteria bacterium
TAACGTTTTAATTTCGTAGGTCGGGTTGAGCGCAACGAAACCCATAAGCGTCAATTTAAGAAAAGAATTATGCGCTAAATGCCCCAGGCCGGTAGGTTCGGTTTGTAACCGAACCGAATCCTACGCAGAAACCTTCACCTATCCTGTCCACTCAGCAGTGCTGCTCAACAAAACACCCAGGATTCACCTGGGCTCAGTCCGGTTCGGGTACAAACCGAACCTACCGGGCCTGGATGCACGCTAAATTGACAGTTATGGGTTTCGCAAACTCAACCCGACGGACAAATCACTTGTGTTTACAGCGTATCTCATAAATAGTCAAAAGCATTAAATTGTCTTGGACTTATAGATCATTTCTGTTAGACTATTATTGATTATATATTCTATGGTTAGGAGATGATTTGAATGGAACTGAGTGATAAAGAGTGGGAAATTATTGAACCCCCTTTTGCCCGAACTCCCTAAAGACGTGCGCGGGAGACCTTGGCGTGATAATAGAGAAGTGTTAGATGGTATACTCTGGGTGTTGCGAACAGGAGCCCCTTGGCGGGATTTACCAGAAAAGTATCCCCCCTATCAAACGTGTCATCGTCGTTTTCAGCAATGGTCATCGGATGGAACGCTTGAAAAAGTTCAAATGACACTCACAGAAATGCTTGAGAAACGAAAAAAAAATAAATATGAGTGAATGCAGTATTGATGCGAAGTTTGTTCCTGCCAAGAAAGGTGGTGAGTGTGTCGGCAAGACAAAGTGTGGCAAAGGGACGAAACTGGTAGCGATTACAGA
>PYJA01000065.1:35714-36213 GCA_003635185.1 Candidatus Poribacteria bacterium
TGCTTCCTGTCATGAAGTGCGTCTGGTTGAACATGCCTTGGATGCGTGTTGGACATCCGAAAC
The DNA here is from genome assembly GCA_003635185.1 of Candidatus Poribacteria bacterium. Taxonomy (GTDB): domain Bacteria; phylum Poribacteria; class WGA-4E; order WGA-4E; family WGA-3G; genus MSPOR6. The sequence goes on from PYJA01000065.1 coordinate 35,778, forward strand.
CCCCGCGGTGTTGATTGGGGACAAAGCCTATGACTCGGATCCTTTGGATGCAGCTTTGAGGTGTCGTGGCACTGAAATGGTATCACCGCATAAAAAAAAATCGCAAGAAACCGGCTACACAAGATGGTCGTCGTCTCCGTCGGTATAAACGCCGTTTCAAAGTGGAGCGTTTTTTCAGTTGGTGTGAAGACTTCCGGCGTTTGGTAGTGCGGTGGGAATATCATGCCGAAAATTATTTAGGGTTTGTCCTTCTTGCTTGCATACGTATGTCATTAAAATATTTATGAGATACGCTGTAGAATATAGGTAAATAATGAGTACTACTTGCTACTACCGATTTCCAACCTGCTCACGTACAGGCGGATTCTCCGGTGCTTCAGGTTCCGGACGCTGCTCCAACCACCACGCAAACACAACTACCAGACACGCCAGCACA
>PYJA01000066.1 GCA_003635185.1 Candidatus Poribacteria bacterium
CATCAAACTCTTTATCAAAGGTTGGCGCGCCACGGTGACCTGATTCTTCAACGTCAACTTCAAAACGTAAAACTCTAACATACGCTGTTGGAAACTTCTTACGAGGATTTGAAGCAAAAAAGAGGTAACCTGCGTTGGTAAAAGCGTACTTTTCACCCTCTATTTGCTTAATGGCATCTATGGTCAAGAGAAATGCCTCTGTGCTATATTCATATTGGGCATCCCTTGTCTCAAGGAACACACTTTTGAATTCCTCAACTACCTCTTTATCAAGCTCATCGGGATCGTAAGGGCAGCAGTAGGCCGTTTCAAAATCAACTATCCTTTTATCACGTTTAAGTTGTTCACGGTCTTGTTCAGTTAGTGCAAGACATTGTGCACCAACTCTTTTCCATGCTTTAGGAAAATCTGCGAAAGTTTCACAAATCGCATTTGGTGTCCAGGAAGTGTAAAGAAGGTGTAGTCTTTTTCCGTTAGAAGTGGGTAGTTCTATTTCTTTTAACTGGGTTGCGTGGTTACTTAAATCTCGTGCGGCCTGCAGGATACCGTTCATCGTTTGTTCATTAACATGCTGTGTGCCTTTGATATCTCCATTATCTGCGATCCCGAGTATTAAGGTTCCACCTTCTCTGTTTCGATTGGCGAAAGCAGAAATGCACTGCTTGATCTTGTCCTTCAAGGTGTTAATTTGATTGTTGGTATCAACGCGAACCTCTTTTCGTTCGAAATACTGCCCTTCAAAATCATCCGACTGAAGGAAATCAAGATACTCTAAAGGATTATCAAAAACATCTTTTGGCGTTGGCATTTTCGGATCCTCTTTGACGTGTTTTCAAAATTGCGGTAAAACAGACATCGTACGGTCTTAATTTTAGCACAAACTGGACTTGGATTCAAGTGTTTTGGACAGGCGTTCGCGACCAGAGTCGCTCCTACAAAAGAAGATTAAGAAACCAATTTCTCTGTGAGATCCGTTAGTATATCCTCCAACTCATCACCAAAGAGTTGATATGCCTTTGCTACACCGCCGCGCTGTGCAAAAGGTGTGTACTCAAAATCACTTATCCGAAACTCAAGTGATGTGGCAATGTATTCTTGTATCATTTCAAGCCATTCGCGTTGTACTGGTGTGAAATCTTTACCATCTAACCACTTTTCAAAGTTTCGGTTAACTATCGCGCTAAACGGCTCCAGAAAACGATTATACCTCATAGCGAATCGCACCAGCGATATGAGGTCTGTCCGATGTGTTGTTATGCCGCGAACGTTTTCTGATGACCGCCTTTCATAAGCCATCCATAATGACTCACGACTCAGACTGCTTGAATGTTCCTGCAATGCTTCTTCCAGTTCTTTCAAGCTGTCTTCAGTTAGTGTGCCTTGTGCCTCTGAACGTTCACACAAAATTTGTAACGCTGGCAATTCATCCATGTGTTCATGAATAAACCGTTTAAAGTCGTGAATAACTGTAACTACTTGTTCGAAATTTTCAGGCGCGAATCCAGTTTCAATAACACGGTCTACACTGACATCATCCATGAGTTGATCACGGTTTTCTTCTCCTGGTCCATTTGGTTCAGTCGTAGATGGTTCGCCCGAGCGTGATTGCGAATCGATTTTGACAGATTCACACACGCCGACAGCATCAACAATTATGAAATGCGTTTTTGCTGTCGCGTCACTTGTTACAGAACGCAGGTCATCTGTATTTATGGTGCGAACTCCACGCCCGATCATCTGCTCAAAATAACCGCTTGATCGGACGGAACGCATAAAGACTAAACATTCAAGCGGTTTAATATCGGTGCCGGTGGAAATCATATCAACACTTACGGCAATTCGTGGATTGAATTGTGTGCGAAATTGTCTGATCAAATCCTCAGGCCTATCACTTCTATAGGTAATCTTTTGGCAAAAATCATCGCCTTTGGCAAATTCCTCCCGAACAATCTGGACAATATCTTCGGCATGGAAGTCGTCTTTTGCAAAGATAAGTGTTTTGGGAACAATCCTCCTACTTGGAAAGAGTTCTGCAAAGAGAACATCCCTGAAAGTCTGAATCACAGTGCGAATTTGGTCTTCTGCCACAACATCCCGATCTAACTGATTTCCTGTATACGTTTCGTCTTCGTCCAATTCCTCCCAGGTAAGTCTTCGACTAACCCTGTCCCGTCTTGCGACATAACTCCCCTCCGCCACTGTGCTGCCGCTTTCCGTGATTTCAGTCTTAATCCGATAGACGTAATAACCGACATTTACTTTGTCTTCAATAGCCTGTTCGTGTCGGTATTCATAAACAAGATTCTGATTGAAAAAATTGAGCGTTTGTGAATATGGTGTAGCGGTAAGTCCGAGAATGAAAGCGTCGAAGTATTCTAATACGTGCCGCCATTTGCCGTAAATAGAACGGTGACATTCGTCAACAATAATAAGGTCAAACGTATCAATAGGGATTTTTGGATTATAAGTGACTTCTTGCGGCGGTGAGTTTTCTGTTTCATGTTCAAAATCCGAACTTTCCTCATCGTCCGACTCGTAGTCCGGTTCACCTTTTAGCATTGAGTAAAGACGTTGGATAGTGGTAATACAGACTTCACTTACTTCGTCAATAACGTTGCTGGCGAGGTGTTGAACATTGTAGAGTTCAGTAAATTTCCTACCATCATCGGGAGCCGTGTAATTTCGAAACTCACGCAGTGCCTGCCTACCGAGGTTATTGCGGTCTACCAGAAAAAGAACCCGTTTGATGTCTGCAAATTTGATGAGTCGGTATACACTGCTGACAGCAGCATACGTCTTGCCGCTGCCTGTTGCCATCTGGATTAAAGCACGTGGGCGTGACTCTGCCAAAGATGTCTCAAGTTTCTTTATCGCCTCAAACTGACAAACTCTCAAGTTGTCTTTTTTTAGTGGCAGCATCCCTGTTTTGAGTCTCTCTTGCAACGTTTGAGGTTGATTGAAAGCATTAAAAAGTGCTTGAGGCGTATGAAATATAAAGACTTGTCGAGAACGTGAATCCGGGTCTCGAAAATCACGAAAGTATGTCTCAATCCCTATTGACGCATAAGAATAGAAAAATCTGGTGCGGTTGGGCAAATCATTTGGCAAATTTGCTCGATACCGTTCTGCCTGTTGGAGGGCTCCGCTAAGAGGTGTTCCTTCTGGTTTAGCTTCTATGACACCAACTGCAACACCACCGATGAAGAGAAGATAATCTGCTCTCTGATTAAATCTTAATGGATATTCGCGGACAGCAACACCAAAAGAAGCATCTGTTGCGCGTTCAGCGTAATTTTGAATCTGCCATCCAGACTCTTCCAGCATCCTATCTATAGTTTGACGTGCTTCGCGTTCGGGTGTCATTTTAGATATTATTAGCATGGACGGGCATTGAGACCCGCCCATAAAATTTCAAGGCAACCTAAACGTTACACACATCATAAGCATGTTGCATTGCATCAAACGCATCACCTTTCGGGCTAAACTCGTGTCCGACATATAGGTCGTAGTCCGTATTAGCAATGGCACGCATCACCGCGGGATAATAGATTTCCTGCTCGTCATCAAGGTCGCGCCGTCCAGGGTTCCCTGCGGTGTGGAAATGCCCAATATATTTAATATAATCCGTAATGTTGCGGATGAGGTCACCTTCCATAATCTGCATGTGGTAGATGTCGTGGAGTAGCAGTGCCCGTGGCGAACCGACACCTTTACACATCTCAACGCCCCACTCCGTTTTATCACATTGATAATCGGGATGGTTCACTTTGCTGTTGAGCAGTTCAACACACAGGTTAACACCCTTTTCCTCAGCAGCTTTTGTTACCCGTGACAGGCCGGCTATCGTGTTATCAAGGCCTTCCTCATCAGACCTGCCTTCTCGGTTACCAGAAAAACAGATAAGACCGGGGATATCGTTTTCTGCTGCGATGTCAATATTTTTGAGCAGTTCATCCTCAATTCTATCGTGATTGTCTGGATCGTTTAAGCCGGATGGAAGGGACGAATGCCCAACAACAATTGCAACCCGCATTCCGTGATCTTGAACAACGGGCCAGAGATCGGCAGGCAGCATCTCAACCGATTTGTAGCCGATTTCAGCAGCTTTTTTAATGACATCTTCCGGCTCTCTGTCGCGCCGGAAATTACCAAAACAGATGGATTGATTAATTGGCATAATTTTTCTCTCTTTTCGTAGTAAAATTTTATGTGGTTAGGCACGCACTGCGTGCCTACTATGTTCTAAAGGTCAACTGCTTTACCGGTTACAAACGATGTGCTTGCAGCGAGCATAATACGGAGTGTCTGCAACGCGTCGCTATAGGGAGATAGGATTTTTGAGTCGTCTCCACTCTTGACAGCGTCAATAAATACACGATCTCTGTCTTGCCCACCTCCACCAGCAAGCGGTTCCGTTTCACCTTTGCGGTTGACGTTGTTCGGTCCGCCAACGGTAACAACGAGTCCACGCGTAAACACTTCGAGATGCACACGACCAAAACCTTCTAATGCACAGGCAGAAACGATATTCGCAACAGCGCCGTTCTCAAACTCAATATTGACCATGCTGATGTCGTCTACGTCATAGTTTTCAATATGCGTCATGCTTCCGCTATTCGCGACACCGTGCACGGTTTTGCCATCACTGCCGACCAGAAAACGGCACAGATCGAAAATGTGAGTCGTCTGTTCGACGTGCTGCCCGCCTGATTGCGCACGTACACGCCACCAAGGTGTTCCGGGCATGCCGCCCATCCAATATCCGAGCGCCCCGAGAATTTGCGGTTGCTCTTCAAGCATCTTTTTTGCGTTCTGTGCATTGCCACCGTAACGCCAATGGTAACCAACACTTGTGATGGTGCCAGTTTCTTTAATGTAATCATTGATGATAATCGCAGGTTCCAGTTCGGAATGGATCGGCTTTTCAATGAACATCGCGATGCCTTTTTCACAAGCGATCCGTTCCTGTTCGCCATGCGCAAACGGCGGTGTACAGATGTAAACGGCATCTAATTCCTCTTTATCGTACATCACACGAAAATCGGTGTAAGCGTTCCCGCCGAATTCTTCGGCGCGCCCTTTCGCACGATCTTCAGAAATATCACACATTGCACAGAATTCAACATCTTCAAAGTTGTCTTTCAAGTTGCGCATGTGTGCGCCTGCCATGCCACCTGTGCCGATAAAACCGAGTTTAACTTTGTCCATACTTTCTCCTTCAAAAATAGGTCGTAACGGAAAATCCGTGGAATTTTTTAATAGTTTAGCAAAAATGAACATTTATTGCAAGGATTATGAAAATTTGTTATAATTTGTACTTGTATGCTTCTGACAAAGAAATACCGAGAGGAGAAAACAGATGGGGTTCAAATTTGGATATAGTACGTTACGATGGCAACAGCCGGATTTTGAGAAACTGCTAACACAACTCAAGGATGCTGGTTGGGATGGTTGGGAGATGCGGCAATCCTTAGACTGGGCAGGCACACCACGACGTATTCGGCGGATGTGTGAGAATGTTGATATGCCCATCGCTGCAGTCACAGCGCGCGGATTGCCGATTGACAAAAATTTTGAACAGATGGAACTCAATAAGCGAAGAATAGATTTCGCAGCAGAGGTGGGGGCGGATTGTTTCATGTTCATGGGAGCAGGGAAACCAAATGACCGACCAGTAGATGCCGCTGAGCTTGCGAAACTTGCTGATGTGTCCGAAGAATGGGCAGAATACGCAGCACGATACGGATTAGATGTCTGTTATCATATCCATACCAATACAACAGTAGATTCCATTGAGGATTGGGCAAAATATATGAGTCTACTTCGCAAGTGCAAACTATGTATAGACGTATCACATTCTGCACTTTGGGGATTTGATCCGATTGAATCTATACGTCGTTACAAGGATGTTCTTGTCTACGTACATCTTCAGGATTATTCTGGCTACACTGGCGGAGATGGTAGCAATTATGATGTGGATTGGGTTGATGTTGGCGGTGGAGATGCGATGGACTTCCCCGGAATTATGTCTGCTTTGGAAGAACTCGGTTATGACCGATGGATTACCGCATGTCCAGGCATGGTTGAAGACCGCACCGATGAAGAGCGGATGACTGCTAACCGAGAGTATTTGCGACAATTGGGATATTGAAGTCAAATATGGAGAAAGCAATGAAAAGGTTAATTTTTGTTTTTATTATTACAGCGCTTTTGTGTTACAACCTATCTGTGTTCGCGGCATTAACCGTGGAGGATTTAGGCAAAATTCAAAAGATTATCAATGATTCTGAGGTTCGAATGGAGAAACGACTCTTAGAGGTAGAGAAACGTATCATAGAACGGATCACAGAGTTAGACAAACGCCTCTCCGGGGATATTCAAGAGTTAGACAAACGCCTCTCCGGGGACATTCAAAATTTAGACAAACGCCTCTCCGGGGACATTCAAAATTTAGACAAACGCCTATCATTTCATAGTTCGCTGATAGTAGCACTGATCATAGCTATTATTGGATTTGTTAGTGTCCCGATGGGATTCATCACCTTTCAATATTTCAAAATGCGAGCGCAACAAGAAGAGGAAATTAAGACGCTCCGTGAAAAAATTGAAGCACTTGAAACGCAATTGCTTGTGGAAAATCAGGATTAGAAATTAGGAAAGAACGCAATTAATTTTGTCAAAAAAAATGGAATAGGAGACGAACTATATGAACGAATCGGGGGGTGAAATCCGCTCCATTCTTGCTACAGATTGTGGCAGCACAACTACCAAAGCAATCCTTATTGAAAAGCGTGGTGATGAGTATCAGCTCATCGTACGCGGGGAAGCACCGACAACTGTTGAAGCACCTGTGGAAGACGTAACCGCAGGCGTTCTCAATGCAGTCACAGAGGTTGAGGAAATTGCTGGACGTAAACTCCTTGACAACGGTGTTATCATCAAACCGCAAAATGGGGATGAGGGCGTTGACATCTATATTTCAACAAGCAGTGCTGGCGGTGGGTTGCAAATGATGGTGGCGGGTGTTGTCCGTAACATGACAGGGGAAAGTGCTGAACGTGCAGCACTTGGTGCGGGGGCTATTGTGATGGACGTTATTGCATCTAATGATAAACGCCTACCACACGAAAAAATAGAACGGATTCGACATCTTCGCCCCGATATGTTCCTTCTCTCTGGTGGCATTGATGGTGGCACAACCTCACACGTAGTTGAATTGGCTGAGATTATCGCAGCAGCGCGCCCGCAACCACGTCTTGGCATTGCTTACGAACTGCCATTGATCTATGCCGGAAACAAAGACGCTCGCGAACTAATTCAAGAACGTTTGAACGATGTGATGTCTCTGGAGATAGTAGACAATCTTCGTCCTGTTTTAGAACGTGAGGATTTGATGCCCACCCGACACAAGATTCAGGAACAATTCCTTGAACACGTCATGGCACACGCACCCGGTTACAAAAAACTTATTGACTGGACAGATGCCCCTATCATGCCGACTCCTGGTGCTGTTGGGGAAATAATCCAAACCGTTTCAGCACAACAGGATATTCAAGTGGTCGGTGTTGACATCGGTGGCGCGACAACTGATGTGTTTTCTGTGTTCAAAAACCATGATGCTGAAGCAATCTTCAACCGAACTGTCAGTGCCAACCTCGGCATGAGTTATAGTGTTTCTAACGTGCTTGCCGAAGCTGGTATAGAATCTGTCTTACGCTGGGTGCCATTTGATATTGAGGTGGGTGACCTTCGCAATCGTGTCAAAAACAAGATGATTCGTCCAACAACGATTCCGCAAACATTGCAGGAATTAGTGTTGGAGCAAGCAATTGCCCGCGAAGCACTTAGATTAGCTTTTGAACAGCATAAGCAGTTAGCAGTAGAATTGCGAGGTGTGCAACAGCAGCGCACTATCTCCGAGGCATTTGATCAGGCAGAAAGTGGACAGACGCTTGTCAATATGCTTTCCTTAGATATGTTAGTTGGCAGTGGAGGTGTCCTATCGCACGCGCCACGCCGCCAGCAGTCAATGCTTATGATGATTGATGCGTTCCAACCCGAAGGCGTGACACATCTTGCCGTAGATAGCATTTTTATGATGCCCCAACTCGGTGTTTTGGCACAAGTTAATGCCGAAGCAGCAACACAAGTTTTTGAACGGGATTGCTTAATTCACCTCGGTACTTGTATCGCACCTATTGGTGTCGGAAAACAGGGGGACGCGTGCCTCTCTATTGAAATTCATTATCCAGACAAGCCAATCATCACAGAAGAAATACCGTTCGGAGAACTACGACTCTATTCGCTCGGATTAGGTGAAAAAGTATCAATAAAACTCCACCCATCTCGCCGATTTGACTTAGGTGCTGGGCATGGCACACCTGTTGAAACAGAAGCGATGGGCGGTGTAGTCGGACTCGTTATTGATACACGGGGGAGACCCCTTGAAATTCCGACAGATTCGACGCAGCGCGTCGCGCAGCTCACAAAATGGCAGAATGCAATAGGGACATATCCGGCTTAAACAGAGTCCAGGAAATGTAAAAAAAATCTTGACAAATAATGTAAATATGGTATGATTAATATAATTTTTGACAGATAGTCAAAAGAAATTATAATTTTTAAAGGAGCAAAAAATGAAACGATTTCATCTGTTTCTATTGGCATTTATACTAAGTTTAGGCTTAGTCTTCAGTGGAACGAACGTGGCGCTCGCAATAGGCGAGGCAAATATTAAAGGTGGTCCGTTAAAAGAAGCTGAATTCTTTCAAAAACCACCCGGCACAGTTGACGAAGACCATTCAGGTTTTGACACATGGATCAGTAAATGGTATGGTCCCGACGGAAATTACACGGACACTGGCGGTCCGGGAAATGTTATACGGAGAGATCTCATTGGTGAAGGTACTGATGACAAACTGACACAGGTTACGCTTTCTACGCTTGCTGGCTTGCAAAAGACAGAAAAGATGGATGAAATTGGATGGGAGAATGCACACGGCGGCCCGCGGGAATGGACTGTCTTTGAATTAGATCCCAATAATCCATCTAACATGAATCGTGGCGGTCCCACTGATAATATTGACATATACGGTATTCTCGTGATTGATGCGCCTAAAGCAATGACATCTATAATGTCACCAGCACACGATAACAACGCACAGATATGGATTAACGGTGAGAAATGGTATTATCACCCGGATTGGACCGGCGGCGCGAAAAAGATCGATTACAACGTTGAAATCAAGTTCCAGAAAGGAGCAAACGTGCTACTTTACCGGGTCTCTGAAGGCGGGGGTGATGCTTACATGAACCTCCATTTCGACGATGCAACACACGACGCTGTCAAAATCTACCCTGATAAAGCGACTAACAAAACGGAATTCTTCCAAGAAGTTGCTGGGGTTCTTCCCGTTGAACCTGAAGGAAAGCTAACTACTATCTGGGCAGATATAAAACGGAAATAGAACGGAATTCAACTACAGAATATCGTTTTAATACATTTATTCATTGGCGAATGGGACTAAGTAATTATGTCTGTTCGCCATATTTTCTTCTGATATTCTTCCATTTTGTGGCAGATCCTTGTAAGAGCGACTTGTCGGATGCCGTATTCCAAAAACCGAAAACTAAATTTCCTTGGGTATGTCTTACAATTCCTTGCAAATCATCATATTATCCATTATAATAAAAATATGTGGAATAAGATTTTTTATTGCTCACTTGTTATCTGTACTATCTTTTTTCTTGTCGGGTGGTTGGGAAACTGGACTCGCTCAATGAAAACCGGTACCGAAGCATATTGGAATCAGAATTATGATGCTGCCGTTGCAGCTTTTCAACAAGCAACGTTCGACAAACCTGATAATCCGATTGCACTTCACAACCTCGGTACCGCTCTCTACAAAAAAGGCAGATATAAAGATGCAGCTACAGCTTTTCAAAGATCACTTTTGAAAGAAAATGTGCCTAACGAAGCTGCTGTCTATTACAACTTAGGCAATGTGCAATTTCAGTTGCGTGACCTTCCTGCTGCAATTGAATCTTATAAGTCCTCCCTCCGCTTAGACCCACATGATGCCGATGCGAAACATAATCTTGCATTAGCACTTCAACTGCTGAAAGAACAGGAAAATGTTACACAGCGGCAGCTCAATACCAATACACAAAAGGATTCACCGAAAAATGAGCCAAGCAACATTCCTAAAGCAGAGGCACTTCAACTTCTTGAACGTCTAAGCAAAAATGAAAATAAGCGTAGGGAACAGATACTCAAACAACAACTCAATAGCGGATATCGCCGTGACAAAGATTGGTAATTTTCAACCCCCCTTAATGCAATCATATTTAAGCGTTACAACCTTCAGTATCTTACTAATGCTTTTCACGACAGCCGCGCAAAGCCAAGATGTTAAAGTCGCAGCAGTGGTTACACCGCGCCATATCCAATTAAACGAGAAAGCTACTCTGGAACTTACGATTTCGGGAAGGACACAAATGAAACATATCAGTTCTCCGACTTTCAATTTTTTGCCCAATTTCCTCGTTGTTCCACTGCATTCTGAAACAACGCCACGATTAATAGATGACAAAATTGCTGTTACTATGGCATGGGTTTATGAACTTATACCGCAGAAGATAGGTGAGATCGCCCTCTCGGATGTCCAATTCTCTTATCAAGGTGTTCCTTATTTTGCGAATCCCGGTAAGATAATTGTTGGGGCAGTTGACACTTATGTGAACAACACGACAGGCGGTATCCATAAAGTAACGGTTGAAGTAAGTAATCCAAAACCGTATCTTAATGAAGCGATCGTATATCGGTTTCGCTACCTTTATACAACTGTACTGCCAACTTTGGAACCCTTAACACCTTCACTTCCAAAATTTCCTGGCTTTTTAGTAGAAGAACTTCCTGATGAGAAAGGTGCTACTGTGCGTGTACAAGGGACAACATTCAAAGTGCAAGAATATGTCCGCCGCTTATATCCACAAAAAACTGGACAAATTCTCATTCAACCCGCTCAGTTAAAACTTCCCATAAAAGGCAATCCAAAGACGTTAAAAACAAAATCTGTCCCACTCAATGTTCAACCACTTCCTGAAGTTGGAAAACCCACAAACTTCACAGGAGCTGTTGGTGAATATAATATCACCGCACAAGTTGATCGCAAAAAACTCGAAGTGAGAAAAGCTCTCACTCTATCATTGCAAATCACTGGAAGTGGGAATATCAAAACGGTAACCCCACCGCGAATCCCCGCCAATAGTGGATTTAGAATTGACCATCAAAATTTTGTAAATACAACTAACGATAATACACGCGTCTATACTTACGTACTTACACCATTAAATGTAGGTATTTTACAGATACCTATAATTGAATATGCCTTTTTCAATCCGAACAAACACACATATCAGACAACCAAAACGACTTCAATTCCTATTACCGTCCTGCCTGACCCAAACGATGTGATAGGCAGTGAATCTGATTTCTCATCGTGGATATTGTGGTTACTTCTACTGATACCAATCATTGCTGGGGTTGGTATTAGTGGATATCTATTGTATCGTGCAAAATCAAAGCTTCATAGTGGATCGACTATGCCTGACACGCCGATGACTCCCGCAGCGCAAGCATTTTCAGCGCTCAATGCAATCAATTCTGACGCACCGGATACCGAATCAACCTCTTTCGGTGAAGCATTAACTCGAAACCTACATCAATATCTATGTGAGCGACAAGGTATTCCATATAGGCAATTGAATACAGCAGAAGTCCAAGAAATTTGCACACACATGGGAGTCTCAGATACTATTCTCAAGGAATTGATAGATATTCTCACAAAATGTGAGTATCATCGGTTTGCCCCTGTACCGCTTTCGGCAGACGAACGGAAAGTATTGATCTCCCGTGCTGAAGCTATAATTCATCACATTGAAGAAACCTAAACCTGTGTAAACGTTGAATGCTATCAACGTATTTAGTGTTGGTTTAGTACTGCGTAAGCACACTACTCCTTCATAAAATAAGGAATATCATAAATGGAAATATTTTGGTTATTAATTAGATGGATACATGTTATGGCCGCCGTTGTTTGGATTGGTGGTAATCTTATTTTAGCAATGGTAATTGTACCCTATTTCAGACAAAACTTACCGCCTGTTCAACGCATCCAACTCCTGACACAAATAGGCAAGCGATTTGAACCGATTGTGTGGGGTTGTGTCGGGATACTCTTTTTCACAGGCATTGCCAATATCTTTGATGCAATAGACTTAGGTTCACCTTCTGGTTCTGAGGGTATCAATACCTTCATGCGAACGTTACTTATTAAACTGATACTATTTATCGCGCTGCTTATTCTCACCGCGCTCCACAGTTTTGTCTTCGGTCCAAGGTTATCGGCGGCAATTGAAGGATTAGACACAGAAACAGAAGAACTTCCCCCTCAAGTCAAACCACTTCGCAAGCGGATGTCTATTGTATCCAGTCTCATGGGGGTAGTTTCATTGCTAATTCTGCTTGCAGCTGTCGCTCTCCGCATGGGGATATGAACTTACACCCGCTGTAGGGCAGGATTCCAAAAACTAAATAACCCTGAATACAAGCACAGAAGTTACTTCTTACATTATTTTTAGACTCAAACTTTCTTAGACACCTGTTCTGCTAACCGAGAAAGTGCTGGCGATGTGTCTAATTTGTCAAGTTCTGCTTCAATCAGGATAAAATGTTGCGTATCGGCAAGCGCAGCTTTCATAGCGGTGTCAAATTCGCCCTCGGTACGGACAGCAAACGCGCGACCTGCGCCCAAGAGTTCTGGCACACAGGTATAGTCCCAATTTTCTATCTCGTTAAAAGGTCCTTCAACGAGAGGACGCATGGTACCGTAACCTTGATTGTTTAAAACAAGGATAATTGGGTTTAGTCCGTAACGAATAGTTGTTGAGAGTTCAGTGCCTGTCATTTGGAAGGCACCATCTCCGACAATAACAAGTGGTCTGGAACCAGGTTTGCCCAGCTGCGCGCCAACAGCAGCGGGAATTGCAAACCCCATTGAGGTATAGTATGCCTGAGAAATAAATTCCGTGTGTTCCGGAAGACGTAAATCCGCAGCCCCCCAAAGACAGTCACCCACATCCGGAATAACCGTCAGTTCATCATGCAGAAATAGATTGAGATGTTGAAATAAGCGTTTTACTGTTAGAGTTTGTTCGGGTACCATTACAAAGGGTTCTGACACTTCCAATACCCATTCCAAGTTCGCTTCGGGGCGTTTGGCGAGTTGTGGAGCACACAAACCATCCAGAAAATCCTCAAACGTAACATCTTCATACATGGAGTAACAGACAGTGATTTTATCTGATGTAGCATAGACACTGCGGCTTCGCGCAAGGTTTGCCGTGTAAATACCAAGGTTGACATCGGTCATAAATGCGCCGAGAATAATAAGACAATCAGAAGTTTCAACAAGCGTTGTGATCTCTGTTCTGCCCATTGCGCCACCATAAATACCCAAATAGAGTGGATGTGCCTCTGGCATAACCGATTTTCCCAGCAACGTTGTTACCACTGGAATCTGCTTTTCTTCTGCAAGCCGTAGTAATTTGTCCCTAAATCCGAATCTATGCAGTTCAACCCCCGCTAAAATGACTGGATTTTCGGATTGATTTATGAACGCAATCGCATTAGATAAAGCAGCATCTAACGTTTCGGGGTCACTGTGAAGTCCACCCGTGGAGGGGCGTTGGTGCACTGATCCTTCTATGCCCACCATATCACGTGGCAGTTCAATGTAGCCCGGACGCTTATGCCAATAGACTGCATCCAACACTCTATCTATCTCGTTAAAGGCGGTAAAAGGTTCGTCAAGTAGTGCTGATGCAACGGTAATCTCTTCATAGATACGTTGTTGTGTATAAAAATTTTTGCCTGTATGGTGCAAGAGGGCACCCTCAGTGCGCTCTTTTATTCCTGGGCCACCGCTAATGATAACAAGTGGTGATTTTTCAGCGTAGGCAGCAGTGACAGCGTTAATCATAGATAAACCACCGACACCGTACGTCACACATGCAGCCCCCATGCCGTTTGTTCGGGCATAAGCATCTGCAGCAAATCCCGCTGTTTCTTCTCGCGTTGTACCGATATGTTGAATAGGACTCTGTTCAATCATATCAAAGAACTGTACGACATAATCACCAGGTATACCGAAAATATGATTGATTTCGTAACTCTTTAGTTTTTTCAGAAGGTAGTCACCGATTGTTGGGTGTTTATTTGGCATGAAAATATCCTTAACTACGCGTGGCCACAGATTTAGAGTGAATTCCAAAATTATGTTTACACTTCTTTTGTAGGAGTGATCTCCGAATCACGACTTAACCTATTAGCTATCGGGAATCGGAGTTCCCTCCTACAGCTCAACAATGTAAAGTTAACAGGACTTACGCATTCCCCTTGATAAGGGGGGTTAGGGGGGTTAAAAAGGCGTTATTTTAATGATATTTCAGTAATTAACCCCCTAAATCCCCCTTATCAGTGGGACTTTAAGAGAAAATGCGTAAGTCCTGGTTAATTGTAAAATTCACTATAAAAAATGGTATTGACCACCTATTTAATATAGTCCCTTCATTTGTTAGGCAATATCGTCCTACTAATCAAGTTGTTATTCGTTGATGTAATCTGAACGTAACTCAAAGGTATGCTGTGTCCAGCTGCCTGTGCGCACATCGAGCTCAGCTTCAATTGCCTGAATATCTTCCAATTCTCCATAAGCAGTGGAATCTTCGGAATTAGCAAACTCAAACTCAACCAATCGGTGAGGTGATTCACCATAGTAGTTGTCGTAAGAAGCTATTGTTTTCAACTGTGGCGGCCCGACTGTTATAGAAGAAACGGAATCAACCCACTCCAGATATGCTTGTTTGCCACCAAGAGGATAGTCAATCAACAAAACGCCTTTAACCGGCCAGTTCCCTCCTTCGCCTTTTGAGTAATCGGAACGTTGGATAAATGTGTACAAGCGGACATCGCTTGCATGGTTTGGGATGTCACTCATAATCTTGGCTATCTCAGGTCGATTCAGATACGTTGCCATATCAAGAAAACTATCAAATTCAAACTCAACAAGTCGATTCGGCTTCATAGTTGGGTCTTGATTGTCGTAAGAACGTATTTGGCGGACCTCTTCAAAGGCTTGCAGCGTTGGAGCAACGGATTTAATCCATTCAATGTAGGCTTCCTTTCCACCTTCCGGGTAGTTAATTAGCAAAACAACCTTCATAGGAATCGCTTCCACCCTGCTATCTTTCGATGGCATAGAATCCATGACTACGTCTTGTACTCTTTGACACCCTGTCATCCCAATCAGCAGAATGACAGAAATTATTAAAAACAAACTACCTAATTTTGATGTCACTATTTCTCTCCTCTTTGGTAATAAAAAATTTGGTGATTTTTAAACAGTGTTCTTTGTAAATGACAATGGAATACTTATTGCCAACTATTTTATTCAATATGGATATTAAAATCAAGTTTTAAATTGAAAATTTGAATGATTTTGATGAATAGAAAATACTCAGAGGCATTCAATGTCGATATTTGCTCCTAATAGTGTTAGTGCTTCTTTAGGTTTTGCTGCAAAATAGCGTCCTGCATAAGCTATTTCTGTGTTTCTGGAAGTGCGTAACAGACTAATGGTTGCATTCCGTAACGCACACATCACTTGCGGTCCGTTGCCACCCTGGTAGGCGCGTTTACATGAAGTTTAAATAAATATTTCGGTAAGGGGCGAGGTTAGGAAGAAATCAACGGTATGAATGCCATTGGGCGAATACGCGTATGGTATTCGCCATGATTCTCCGCCTCGCCAGCAGCAGGTGTACATCTCTGCTGGCGAGGTTTCCTAACCTCGCCAAAGGACCCAATTTTTTTATTTTCATCAAAACGCGCCTACTTTGGGTAATAAATTGGGCGGACAAAGCCTCCGACATCTGAGAGTTTTATTCTTCTTGCGCGAAATTACACGTTGTGGTATCATCTTTGTGGTTAGATTCCGCTATTTTGGAAGGAGGAATTATGAATTGCAGGCCAACGTTCACTGAACTACCATCAACATCAATGCAAACGATTTACCACACAATTCAACAGATTGCAACATCAGATATCCCGATCATCATTATTGGTGAAACTGGTGTTGGTAAGGAAGGAATAGCAAAATACATCCACAACAGCAATCCAAAACAAGATAAACCGTTTGTAGCAATCAATTGTGGAAGATTTTCCGCTGAGTTCCTGCAAAGTGAACTGTTTGGGCATGAAAGGGGGGCTTTTACCGGGGCAGAACGTCAACGCAGCGGTGCTTTTGAAAAAGCAAATGGGGGTGTTCTCTTTTTAGATGAGATTACCGAAATGTGTCTTGATGCCCAAAAGATGTTCCTCCGCTTTTTAGACACAAATACATTTACGCGGCTCGGTGGAAATCAAGTCTTAACAACGGATGTCCAACTGATCGCAGCGACAAACAGAAGCATCGGTATGGCAGTTGCCCAGCAGGAATTTAGAGAGGATCTTTATTACCGTCTTGATGGTGTAGTGCTTCGGGTACCGCCCCTACGGGATCGGCCTGAAGATATCGCGCCTTTAGTCCAATTTTTTATTACCGAACTCGCCCCTAAACACGGTAAAAATGTTATAGGGATTACGCCAGCCGCACTCACCCACCTTGAACAAGCAAAGTGGCCTGGCAATATCCGGCAGCTTAGAAATACAATTCATGCAGCGATCTCGCTTGCCCAAACAGACCAACTTGAACTCGAAGATTTTCCAGATAATTTACTAATTGCTCCAGATTTAGAAAAACCTAACTTACCTTTTGACATAAAACAAGATACATCCTATTCAGTGTTTGCTCAAGATTTAATTTCACAATTAAAAGCACTTTCTGAAGAAACACAATACGAAGTTGCCCGTGAAGTATTAGAATATCTGTCCAATCTTCAAAAAAGAGAAATATTCTGGACAGCAGATATGAGTTTGCACCAAATTCTACATCAAATTGCTCAGGCGCGGATTGAGAAATATCCAACAACAACTGAAGCAGCTGCTTCATTAGGTATTGATAGGCGAACCCTTAAAAAATATGCAGAATTGAATACTGATGATCCAGACGATGTAGCCAATGGATTTGACTTTTTCTAAATCCATTTTATTGCTGTATTTTGTCTATGCTTTTTGTGCAACCATGCTTGCAAGGATACCAAGGATTTCGCTGCACTGCCTAATCTGATAAACTCCCATATCCACATAGAGTTTCTGTCCTTCTAATTTAAGGAATAGCCATTCTGTGCCAGTAGTCGTAGCACCATAAATATACGGAATTTCATTTCCTTTTTCTGCATTAAAACGTTGGGCAGCGAGCATCTCCGCAACGCACTGTCCCAATCCAACTACAGGGTCAGCATTTTTTGCTTCCACGAGAACAATGATAGGTGCCTCCAAAAAAAATTGATTTGGTGACAGACTCACCAAAAAATCACACACACCTGTTAATCCATTTTCAGCATCAACGCTGAAGTCAATCCCAGAGAAAAAACTAATACGGCGATCAAAATGCTCCCGGAGTTCAACGAGAACACTTGCCACAATCAATTCTGACCGAGCTTTCTCGGTTCTGATAGCCATGGCCAACGGCACCTTTTTTTCTAACTCTTTTGTGAGATCAGCGCTTGGATCCACTGGTTCAATGTCAGAAAAGATATCAGGGGATTCGACCCTTTCAAGTTGAAATGTTTGCTGTACCGTTTCTAAGGTAAAATTGCTATAAGCCATCTGTGTAGTGTCTCCCTCTGTCTCAGTCTACCAGACGCTATTTTTCGGATTTTCCGAGGACTTGCTTTAGAAATTCTACACTGTCTTTAGGTTTCCGAGAACTTGCTTTGGAAGCGTCATCCTTCTTTTTTTGAACGACATGGAAGATGAAGTCGTTACTGAACATTCCGTCTGGATTTTGGATCTGGAGCAAGTGCATGCCAACTTCAGGCAATTTTTCTAACTTAACAGTGAAATCTAAGTCAAAAAACTCGCCCTGTTGAGAGGTAATGGTCCCATCTACTCGTCTCCCATTAACGTAAAGATATGCGCCTTCGTGGATGTGTCTACCGTTAACTGTCATGGTGGTGTTATCAGGTGAAAGAACTGGAAAATCTTGATGTCCGCGCTGTGCTTCGATCAGTCCCAATGTCCAAATCCCCGGCTGTGGGTTATCAATACCTACTTTTGTCCCATGCCGTGCCGTAAAAGTACCAACAAATTTACCTTCAGAGGCGAGTAAAACCAATTGTGATCGGGTGAAGGTTTTATTATCACCATCTGTTTTGACGTATTTGCCTTCTTTGAACTGCAGTGCGACAGGTGTGGATTTGTCACCATCAATGAGCAGACCTTCGCCAAGAAGTATAATACCGCCTTCCTTAGCGGATAACTCTAATGCATTCAATAGATCGCGAGTCGGTCGTGTGAGCGCAGACATCTTGTTGAGTGTTACTTGACGAGCAAAGGTGCCGGAGAATCCAGTACTGCCTTCCAGGACCATGTTCCATACAGGGTCAAAACGTTTCCTGCCAGCCCACGAGAATTGCCATACACGTTGTTCCGGAATCCCACGTTCCGCAACCCTTCGGTAAAAATCGAAATCAATCAGGTTCAACCGTCCTTGTGGTAGAATCAACCAACGGTCATAAGCACCGCGCCATGTGGGTGCTTCCATGCCAGTTCCCGGTGTGTTGGTACTCACCCAAAACGGCATACGATGGCAATCCCCACAGACATTCGGTTCGGGTTTTCCTTGTAAGTCACCATCAATATGAAATAACTTGAATCCTTTCTCTGCTTCGTTTGACAAGACGTTTGTGTAGGCGCGTCTTTGTGCGGGGGGATAGAGGACATTCAGCAGGAATTTTGCCAGATCATCCCGTTCAGACTTTGTTAATGCGCCCCGTTTACCCTCATCGTTTTCAACTTCAACCCCTACCATACTCATTGTTGTAGCGAGGCTCCCGTCTATCAGATGCCTAACACTGCTTTCTGGGTCACCAAGAATACTGTTGGGTTCAACTTTTTTATAAACATTTGCACTGTTATTGCCGCCGTAGGGGTCGCCAGGAATACCGTCCCAGTGATAAGGTTCAGTATCACGCAAACCACGGACAGGCATCGTTGAGCGAGGCATTATCTGTTTGGCACCCGTGACAATTGGCGTTTCTAATACCCAAAGCAGTTGATCGGTGTGTCCATCAGGATGGCAACTTGCGCAGGAAAAGGTGTTGGTAGTAGATGCATCAGCATCGTTGAAAGCAATCCGTCCGCGCTTGACTGCGGGATGTGTAGGATCTTCTAACGCAATGCTCTCAACTACCTTTGGGCGAGTGAGATCTGACAAATTGACAAGGGACACCGTATTTGCCACCGCATTGAAAACCCAAGCGTGTGAAGGTTTACCGTTAGTATGTGATTCAAGTGCAATACCCCGCGGCACAGCGTCAACATCCACGCGCCCGAGTATTTCACCACTATTGGCATCAACAGTAAAGAGTTTATCTGACCCCGCAGCAGAGACGACCAACGTTGTATCGTCATCACTGATTTGAATTGCAAAGGGAGTGGCTAAAGCTTCACCTTGCTTTGGGTGCTTTGGTGGTAACGGTTCAAGATCGATGAACTTAGGTTTTTCGGCAGAATCGCCTCTGAAACTGACAGATGTAATCTGGTTCAAAAACGCACGATTCTCTAACTCTGCCAGACCGTGATTTTTTGTCCCTGCCAAACCGTTGGCATCGTTACGAGCGTCTGCCTGTGCAATGAATACTTGTCCTTTGGAGTCGACAGTCAATCCATAAAGCAGCGTGCCGAGCGTGTCAACAGTTTCAATAAGTTCGTCTGTCCTTGTGTCAAAAACGTATAGATCGCGATCCGGCACCTTGGGGTGTTTGATAATGTCTAACACTGCCCCTATTGACAAAACATTGTTATTGTCTATTACATGCTTTTGTGCATCGAAAGTGATCATTTTGCCATCAATTGGACCGGTGCCGCCTGAAAGTTGCGTTTTGTTGTTGGACTCAAAGGGAATAACATACAAACGATCTCCACGGACGACAATAGCGCGAGGGTCTTGTGCTGCGATGTCAAGTTTTTTCTCTACGTGCCGTGTGGTTACGTCAATAACAGCAATCTGATTTTCGGTGGAGAGTGCAACGTAGACTTTTTCATTGCTGGCAAAGGCGATACCTACAGGTTCGTCAAAACGGGTGGCACGCGTTTCTGGGTCAAAGTCCTGCACCGTAGCGATAATTTGGAGCCATGTTGGACTCATGGGATTTGTATCAATGACACTTACCGAATCCGAAATGTGGTTTGCTACCCAAACTTCTGTGCCATCGGGGCGAACTGCAATACTAACAGGGTCAATCCCGACGTTGATACGTTTCACAACTGCATGCATGTCAGTGTCAATGATGTCTACCGTATCTGCGGGTGTATTCACGACAAAGACGTAGCCGTTGCTTACCACAATCGGCGATGCGTGTGGACTCATGAACGTAGGATGTCCAACATTGTCATATCGGTGGTCCGTATCGACTGCTATGATGGGCTTGTGTGCTGCGTTTTCTGGTTGAGGGAATTTCTGTGCAATGCTACAAGCGTAAAGCAGTGCCGTCAACATTACGATAAGAGCAAGCTTTTTCATAATGATTTGTCCGTTACTGTTTTTTAGTAGGTTTATCTCATAACTTCTTGTTGCCAACGCATTTTACGTGCGACGATACGTATGAGAGTTGATGTCCTGGTTATGTTTTAGTTGAAACAGCAATATCAGTATAGCATAAAATATGTCTTGTGTCCAATTCTACAAGTTCTGAATTTTCTGTTATTGATGTCTTGATTTTTCGTTGTGAGCATCTTCGTTATTGGTTCCGTCTGTAGGTTTAAATATAGAAGCAAGCTCCCACACAAGCACTGTCCCATCTCCGCTCGTGCTTGTAAGTGTTCGACCATCTTCGCTAAACGAAATGCCAGTAATCCATCTGGTGTGTCCTTTGAGGACTTTCTTTTGTTGCCCCGTGACCGTATCCCATAAATAGATCGTACCGTTGCTAACCGCATTCACAAGTAACTTCCCATCCGGACTGAAAGAGATAACCTTAAAATCATCTGCCCCATACTTCTCACGAAACCATATTTGATCCGTGAGAGTATGCTTTTGCTCACCAGTGGCAATATCCCACAAGCGGATCGTTTTATCCCTACTTCCAGTCGCAAGTATTTTTCCATCTGGACTGAAAGTAGAGCCTGTGACATCATCTCTATGGCCTATAAAAGTATGTTCGTGTTGCGCTTTTACAACATCCCACAACTCTATCTCATGAGAACTCTTTGCATCTTCTGCATTTATACTTTTAAATGTTATCGCGAATGTGTTCCCATCCGGACTAAAGGACACATTAGACACACCTTTTATCTGGGTTGAGAGTATCTCATTTTGTTTTCCTGTAACGACATCCCACACATAGAAATCACCGTTCCTACTCCAACTGACAAGATGTTTTCCATCCGAACTATATATATAAAATAACCGGAAAGGACTTTGTGTGTGTCCAGTGAGGATTCTCTTATGTTTTCCCGTGGACACCTCCCATAGATGGATTTGCTCATCTCTGTCCGTCCCTGCAAGCGTTTTGCCATCCGGGCTGAATAACATACTAAAAATAGGTTCCTTCTTTCCCTTAATCGTTCTCACCCGTTTTCCTGTAGCGACATCCCACAAACGGATTGTCCTGTCGGAACTGCTACTTGCGATTATCGTTCCATCCGGACTAAATTCCGTATCAATAACCTCTTCTTTATGTCCTATGAGTATTCTTTTGTGTTTTCCCGTTGCAATATCCCGTAGACGGATATTTTTACTCCCCCAACTCTTACGATATGCAAGGGTCTGACCATCTGAACTGAGTGATGTAATATGAATCCCTTGCAGATGCCCTACGATTATTTTTTCTTGTTCTTCCGACATTACATCCTGCAGACAAAAGGTAGCATTATTCCCCCAAATTGCGAGCAACCTACCATCAGGAATGAATGACATGTAATGGGATCTTTGGAGTGGATTTTTGATAGTTTTCAAGTGTTTTCCTGTAGCGATATCCCACAATCGCAGCGTATTGTCTACACTTGAACTTACGAGTGTTTTTCCATCTGGACTAAAGACTAAACCAATAACATTTTCCGTATCCGTATCAATTGTAATTATTTTTTCTCGTTTTCCTGTAGCAACATTCCACAAACTGATAGTGTTTTTAGTACTCATATTTGCTAAGGTTTTTCCATCCGGACTGAAGTCTAAACAACGAATAAACCCTTTGTGTTCTTCGAGTATCTTCTTCTGTTCTTCGAGTATCCTCTTTTGTGCTTTGGAGAAAAGATAGGTAAGTTCAATTGTTTGATCCTTCACATGAGCAACCACTATTCTCTCACCATTGAATGACATTCGAGCAGCGGAGGGCGTAAATCGCCTGAATATTTGCTTATGTGTGCTTGTGCTAATATCCCATAGATTGATCTCATGGATACTTGCACTTGCGAGCGTTTTCCCATCAAGACTGAACACAAGACTAGAGATTCCTCCTCTGTGTCCTGTGAATATTTGCTTATGTGTGCCTTCTGGCATGTTCCATAGACGGACTGTTTTGTCGTCACTGCCAGTTGCAAGTGTTTTTCCATCTGGACTGAAGGCGATAGAGTTGACGCTGGTATGTGGTAACAATAAAGCGGACTCTTTACCGCTTTGTATATCATATAACCAAACTCCGATGTTGGTAGCGACCACTAAAATAGTGTTATCATGAGAGTATGCTATGTCATTAATTCCCCTTTGCCGAGGCGCACTTTCGCACTATCTGGTAAATGCCATTGTGGGGAATCGTCAGGAAAGAAATCCAGATCAGGCAATTCTTGCCTTGGAACAATATTTAGCACAACCAAAATGGAAACGATACCAAGAAAGATTAAAATAGTAAAAAGTAACGCTTTCTTCATGTGAAATATCTCCTTTTGATACTTTTTTACCAAAATTAACAGAATTTTTCTTGTTTTATTGAAGTCAGGCAGAATACACGTATGGTATTTTGCATTGGTTAGGAAACCGCACCTACTGAGATGAATCGCGTTAATTTGGTATCATTCGCTTATCTCCTCAAGGATTTGTTGAATTTGTGTCTGCAACAGCGGCAGTTCAAATTTCACTACGTCCCAGATAATATTAATATCAACATTAAAATATACGTGCGTCACTCTGTTCCTTAACCCCGCAATTTCCTGCCATGCGATATTTGGATATCTGTCTCGGATTGAATCAGGGAGTTTCTTGACTGCTTCACCAATGATTTGAAGATTTCGGATAACCGCGTCAATCCGCATCTGATCCGTTTCAAATTTACTGTGGGTAACGTCTTTAACGTACGATGCAATACGTTCAGATGCTTCTACTATATCCTGGAGATATAAACTATAGATTCGTGACATATTCTATCTCTTTTTCGATATAAGGCTTTAGACGCGGTTTGATAGAGGTAGCAGTAATTAGGTCAACGTCCTTCTTAAACAGATCTTCAAGAAAAAGAGCTAATCCCATATAGTCGCGAAGGGTCAATCTTTCGAGTTCAACGATGAAATCAATGTCGCTTCCAGCAGTCGCTGTCCCTCGCACGTAAGATCCGAACAAGCCGATCCGCTTGACACCGTATTTTCGCAAAGTCTCTCGATTGTCTACCAGACTCTGTTTAATAAGTTCCTTGCTAAGGATTGTTTGATCTTCCATCTTAAATCCCTCTTCTGGTAAGATACCTGCTAATACCCGATTAACTTGATTCTAATCTATCGGTGCGGTTGGAAAACCACACCATAAGCGTCAATTTAAGAAAAGAATTATGCGCTAAATACCCCAGGCCGGTAGGTTCGGTTTGTAACCGAACCGGATCGGACGCAGAAACCTTCACCTATCCTGTCCACTCAGCAGTGCTGCTGAACAAAACACCCAGGATTCGCCTGGGCTCAGTCCGGTTCGGTTACAAACCGAACCTACCGGGCCTGGATGCACGCTAAATTGACGCTTATGGTGCGGTTAGGAAACCGCACCTACCGGCCTGGGGCATTAACTTTGAGTAAACCTCAATAACGGAAAACTCTTAAAACTAAATAACCCTGCTTCCAATCTAAAAAAGTTGACCAGCAGTCTTTTTTGCGGTACAATATATACACACATTCATAGAATCAAACCTACAAAATATCGGACAAAAAATTGACACAACCCTTACTTGAAATTTCTAATTTGAAAACCGTATTCCATACAGATAGTGGCGTTGTAAACGCTGTAAACGATGTCAGTTTTTCGATTGAACGCGGCAAAACGGTTGGCATTGTCGGAGAAAGTGGTTGTGGAAAAAGTATTACGGGGTTATCCCTTCTCCAACTTGTGCCGAATCCGGGTAGGATCGAAGCGGGTGAGGTTCTGTTCTATCGTGATGACGTAAATGAACCTTTAGATATAACGCAAGTATCACCGCGAAGTGAGTTGATGCGTCAGATCCGTGGCAACGAAATTGCTATAATCTTTCAGGAACCGATGACATCACTTAATCCTGTTTATACCGTTGGCGATCAAATTGCTGAGGCAATTGTGTTACACCAAGAAGGGGAGCGCTCGTCTCTTGCCCGTTTTGGTTTACAAACACCACCGAAATGGGCACGCGAACGCGCTATTGAGATGCTCTCACGCGTCGGGCTCCCCGCACCTGAACAACGCATTGATGAATATCCACACCAACTCTCTGGAGGGATGCGGCAACGCGTGATGATTGCGATGGCACTTTGTTGTGCGCCCGCGCTTCTTATCGCGGATGAACCGACTACAGCACTTGACGTTACGATTCAGGCACAAGTACTCGCGCTCATGCAGGAACTGCAAGCGGAAATTGGGATGGCAATTATGTTGATTACACACGACTTAGGGGTTATCGCTGACATAGCGG
Organism: Candidatus Poribacteria bacterium; assembly: GCA_003635185.1. Taxonomy (GTDB): domain Bacteria; phylum Poribacteria; class WGA-4E; order WGA-4E; family WGA-3G; genus MSPOR6. The sequence goes on from PYJA01000066.1 coordinate 25,084, forward strand.
ACGAGGTTGTTGTTATGTATGCCGGACGCGTTGTTGAAAAAGGAAGTGTAGATGATATCTTTTATACTCCTTTGCATCCTTATACGCGAGGATTGCTCAACTCAATTCCAACATTCGGTGATAGCCAGCAAAAAACGCTTCCGTCTATTCCGGGAACAGTACCTCATCCGTTGGCACTTCCTATCGGGTGTTCGTTTCAGCCGCGTTGTGCTGAACGAATGCCGACTTGTGAAAAAATGCCTGAACTTAACACGATTGACACCTCAAAAAACATCACTGACGAGAACAGAAAGCACGCGGTGAGATGCTGGCTCTATCAGGAAAAAACCGATGCCGAAACTGCTTGAGGTCACAAATCTTCGAAAATATTTTCCGATACGAAAAGGAATTTTTCGGCGCGTTATTGGACATGTAAAAGCGGTGGACGGCATTAGCTTTGACGTGGAACGCGGTGAAACACTCGGTTTGGTTGGTGAAAGTGGTTGTGGAAAGACGACTGCGAGTCGGTGTCTCCTCCGTTTAATTTCACCTACAGATGGTAGTTTTACTTTCGGTGATGAACAGGTAGACTTAGCAAAGTTAACGCCTCAACAGATGCGTCCTTTTCGCCGGCGTATGCAGATGGTCTTTCAAGACCCACAATCATCCCTTAACCCACGAAAAACGGTAGGAGATATAGTTGGTGAACCGCTACGTGTTAATCGAATTGCAAAGAGAAATGAACTGCAGGATCAAATTGTAGAACTTTTGGAATCTGTCGGGTTGAAACCGCAGGACATGCGGCGTTACCCGCATGCCTTCAGTGGCGGGCAACGCCAACGTATCGGCATCGCACGTGCGTTAGCACTTAACCCCGAGCTGATTGTAGCAGATGAACCGGTGTCGGCACTTGATGTCTCCGTGCAAGCACAAATTCTTAACCTTCTGGCAGAATTGCGGGAGAAATTCCAACTTTCCTACATCTTTATCGCACATGATTTGAGCGTTGTTAAGCATATTAGTGACCGCGTAGCAGTTATGTATCTTGGCAAGATCGTAGAAATTAGCGATGCAAAAACACTCTATCAATTGCCGAAACATCCCTATACAGAGGCGTTGATATCTGCTGTGCCGTTGCCGGATCCGAAGGTGCAACGTAACCGCGAACTGATCCATCTTGAAGGGGATGTACCCGATCCGTCTCAGCCTCCAACTGGATGCCATTTCCATCCGAGGTGCCGCTATGCAACAGATATTTGTAAACAGGAAACACCAGTACTTCGTGAGATTGCACCCGGTGTCAAAGTTGCGTGTCATTTGAGTGAAACGTTGGAATTACAAGGAGTCTCGTGATGCCAAAATCAAATCAGATGTCACCAGAAGAACTTGCATCTTGTAGGCAGCAGCTTGAACGCCGATGGAAGAACCGAAAAGTTGATGAGGCGTTGCTGGAACGTGCATGGCATGCCGTTTATGAGATCGCAACGCTTCTTTATGAAGAATTCGGGGCAACACGGGTTGCTGTTTTTGGCTCACTTGCGGAACCGATCAATTTCACAAAGTCATCAGATATTGATATTGCTGTGTGGGGACTCACAGACAAAGTACACACAAGGGCAAATCGCAAAGTATGGGATATTGATACGGAGTTCAAAATAGACCTGATCAATTTTGATATAACGAAAGGGCTTTTTCAAGAAAGAATCCAGCAGCAAGCAATTCCTATAAAAAAGGGGGAACAACCTACATTATGGAAAACACTTTATCGGCATCTAAACCGCCACGTTTTTCCTATCGTGGAGGAGCAAGTATACGAAATGAATAGAAAAAAACTCACACAACGGATTAATGACGAATGTGCAAAAATTGAAACGACTGTGAGAGCAATCGCAAAGGCATTGGAAGATATTGAAGTACTTCCTGTTGCGGCGAGACAATACATAGAGGAGTCAATTGCCAATAAACTTGCTGATGTTTATCGTGGTATGGAACGGATTTTTGAGCGGATTGCCAACGAAGTGGATGGACATTTACCGAGAAGTAGCAGGTGGCATAAAAACCTACTTGAACAGATGACAAAACAGCGCCCTGAAAGACCACCTGTTATTTCTGAGAATACATTTCTCCAATTAGGAGAACTTTTGGAATTTCGCCACAAAGTGAATAACATCTATGCAGATGAACTCATTTATGAAAGTACAGAGGAGCATGCAAAAAACATCGAAAAACTTTTTAAAAGTTTTTCTGATGACCTCAATATGTTTACCGATTCTCTTGTGCAACATCAAGAGGATGCTTGAAAGGAACAAACAACATGCAAACACACACAGACCTCGGTTTTTTTGCGACAGATGTTTCATTTGAAGATAGTGCTGCAATCGTAACGGGTTCCAGTCGCGGCATTGGACGTGCAATTGCCATTGAATTGGCACGTCAAGGTGCCGATGTGCTCATCAATTATAATCAGAACCGGGACGCAGCCGAAGCAGTGCAGCGCGAAGTTGAGTCACTCAGTAGAAAAGCGGTTATTATCCAAGCAGACATCAGCGACTTAAACACTCATACGAAACTGCTCGAAACAGCACATGATGCATTCGGAAAGGTAAATATCCTTATTAACAATGCTGGTATTACCCGTATTGCAGACATTCTTGAAGAGACACCTGAACAGTTTGACCTACTGCTGAACACAAATCTCAAAGCGCCTCATTTTCTCACGCAGCGCGTTGCAAATTACATGGTGGAGAACGAGATTCGCGGCTGTATTATCTACACCCTTTCCATTTCGGACACGATGGCATCTGACAATCGTACCGCCTATTGTATTTCAAAAGCAGGATTAGAGATGAGCATGCGTGCTTATGCTGGAAGGTTAGCGATGCACGGTATTAAGGTGAATGGAATCGCTGCAGGTGTTATAGATACGGACCTGTCACGTGTCCGTATTCCTGATTATGAAGAGGCATCAGAAAAGGGGTATATCTTTATGGTACGTCCCGGCACGCCTGAAGATGTTGCACATGCGACTGTTGCTGCGATGCGGCTTTACGATACAGGGGTTGTCCTGCCTGCTTCTGGTGGTGTGATGACACCGTTGCTGAATCTCAGGTCTATGGCGGAATTAGAGATGAACAAATCCTAAACTTCGCCCGAATCTGGTACATTTCCCTTATACCCAATCCCGACATCTTGTATAGTGAACTTTGAAATTACGGGGACACTTTGATAAACCAATTTTGGAAACATACCAGACAATAGAAGTTGTCCCACAAACTGTTAGTTTGTGCATAATGAGGACGCAAACTAACAGCTCGCGGTACAGAAGTGTCCCATTAATTATAGGTATTACTATATCGGTTTTCATGTTCAAATTGTGACCATTGCTGTTCTGAATTTGGACACTTAAATTAAGATACTAAAAAAGTTGACACTCCTTATCCTAAAATGCTAAAATATTTGAATAAATTACAAACGAATTTATTCGTTACTAAACAACAAGGAGCATCATGAAACATATTTTTCAAAAAACAACCATCCTTTTACTGCTTTTCACATTTATTACAGCAAACGTTAATGCAGCACACAACTGGACAGAACAGATTGCCAGTTTTAAACCAATGGTAGTAAATGTCGAAACTGCCTCTGAGGTCGTTTTTGAAACGGAATCAAAAGGCACAAGTTTCGCGACTGGTTTCGTTGTTGATGCTGAACGTGGGATAATCGCTACAAACCGGCATGTCACAGGTAGCAGCCCCGCCTATGTTAAAATCAACTTTCACGATGGCAGTTTCACCGAAGCACATATTCTTTACTATGATCCGACACACGACTTTGGATTTTACAAGATTGATCCTGCGGAAGTTGACTTTGAATTGCAAGCCGTTGAACTGGGTGAATGGGGCAAACTTTCTCTCGGTGATGAACTGCTACTGATTGGCAACAACGAAAAAGAGGAATATTCCATCAAATTTGGAACGATTGCGAACCTTAATGTCAACAAAGGTAATAGACATTCAAGTTACATTCACACTACTTTTGACAGAACAGGTGGGTCAAGTGGCAGTCCTGTGTGGAACACTGCTGGAGAGGTTATCGCTATCCATGCGCGTGGCACAGATACTTCCAGTTTTGAACTGCCTATTGATTATCTTATTGATGCGTTGAAATTAATTCAAAACGAGATGCCTATTCAACGTGGTGAAATTGGTGTTGACCTGGAACTCATCTCTATTGGAGAAGCGATAAAACACTTCAATTTTCCCGAGGCATTACGCAAAGAGATCGGCCCTTCCAAAGCTGGGACACCTAAGGTTATTCAGATTGAATCGATGGTGCCAAGAACAACGGGGGAAACCATCCTCCGAGCATCTGATATTATCTATCGCATCAACGATAAACTCATCCGCGATGATTTATACACCTTTGACGCTATTCTAAATCAAAATGTCGGCAAGGAGGTAACCTTGGACATCTACCGTAATGGTGAAAATCTTAGTCTTCAGGTGCCTGTGGAAAATTTAGAAAAAAAGAAAGTTCAAAGATTTGTTCGGTTTGGTGGGGCTGTGTTTCATGACATAACACCGCAGTTGCGTCGGTTACTTTACCTTGAAGCGGACGGTGTTTATCTGCCTCATGCTGCAGCTGGCAGTAGTTTTTCGCGGGTCGGTGTACAAGAACGAAATGGAAACTCAAAAGTGGTTATCCTTAATATAAATGGAAAGCAGATTAGAAATCTGGACGATTTTATTGAGGCGTGCGAAACCATTACCGACGGTCAACACACCTACGTCGTTATCCGAGATTTTAATTTGTTTGATAGCTCACCTACACCGAAAAGCTTAACGGTCAACCTTAAATTCGGCCCATTGCAGCAATTTGAATGGGATTCTGAGAAGTTAGATTGGGAGAAAGTGGTTGAGTAAGCAGGTTTGGTGAACATCAGAGAGGTTTTTCCTGTAGTACGTTTGTCTTTAAAACCACAATTCGGCAGAGATAAAATCCGAAACAAACCGTTCTTCATAAATTCGGGCATAATTGATATAGACATTAATGATCCGCAGACCAACACCGCCTGTTAACGCACCGTTTGAACTGCCGACTCGTACAGAAAAAAACGATGTCGGAGTCCATTCAGCACCGAAGTAAAACTCTGGCGCGGCACCCTCGATAGAGAGTGCAATATCTGCGGAGAATTGATAGGATGCATAACGGTAAGCAGTGCCGAGTGTTATCCACTGAATACCACGTCCATCAAGGTTTTGCAACAAACACCCGAATTTGAGTTCCGGACGCGGTTTAAACAGCAAACCAATGTCGTAAGATGTATGGTAACCGAAGAATTGGTAGTAATCGGAAGGGTGCCGCCGTTTGAATTTGAGGCTTAATCCCGCAGCAAAATACGCACCGAGTTGGCGTGCGAAACTGTAATAATTAAAGTCAGGAACACCACTTCCCACGTTAAGAGCGATCTTGTTTCCCCAATAAAGACTGTAGCCGCGCCAACTATAACCGATGCCTTTCGGATCGAACCGATAATAGTGTTGATCATAAAATTTAGTAACACCAAAAAGCTTAACACCTTGCCACTGAATTAGTCCAGCAGGGTTCCAAAAACCAGCGGTCGCATCGTCAGCGACAGCCGTAAAAGCGTTCCCCATCGCTAAGGCGCGGGCACCTACATAAAGCGGACGCGCAGTTTCAAACGGAAATTCTGTCTGTCCCAATGCTGGTCCTGTAAGCAAAAGGAAACAGGCAGCGAAAACAGAAACGCGAGGTTTCTGGATATAGCGTCCCGATAACCTCATTTCAATCATCGTTATCTCGGTGATGGTTTTTAAATACATGCATAAAATCTATCTCATGTTGTGATGGAAATCCTATTCTGCCATAAGTTTACAATCCGATGTTAGTGAAACTTGCTAACAAAAATTGACAATAAATAGAATAGTATACACCATCTTATAAAACTGCGTAAGTCCTGTTAGGTAAAACTCTCGTATGCTTAATCAGAACCTATTGTTGAAACTGCTTCTGTCCCTTCTGGATTCTCAACCTGCTTTTTGCCCGCCGTTGTATTGATCGGTATTGAGTCCGACACAGTTGGTTTTTCAAGTGTTGACTTTAGATATGCCAGAGGGTCGTGATGCATCGCACCATCAGGCAACCATTCCCATAAGGTCCTCAAGTCCTTGCGGATCCAGTCAGTATAAAACGACGGTAGTTCCGGGGTTTCTTGCTCATAATAACTACGAAACTGTTTATCGGTCTTAAGTAGATTACGAATCTCTATATGGTGATTAATTACTTCAGGACCTGCTGACATTGCCCGCAAAAGATTCATCCAACGGACAGTAGCAACTTTGTTAGCCATAAAACGGCGGCGGGCAACACGCCACGACAAAGAATACTTTGACAGATCAATATAATTGTCGTAAAGCTCTAACCATGAATATTGATTCGGCACCACGTTTGTAGCATGTTGGTTGTTCAGAAAATGAAAAGGAACAGATAAAACACGATTATTACGTTGGTATTCGAGATTCAAAGGTGCCGCTTCTCCGTAGGCTGTGAGGAGCAGATAGGATGGATACACACCAGGGGTGAGATCTACAAACTTTTTCGTGAGTTCAAACGGTTCAGGTCCCTCTTCAAAATCAAGACCAAACACGAAATTCGTTTGAACAAAAGGAATATATCTGAGAACCGTGTTGACATGTTCAGAGACCTGGCGAACTTTGTGGATACCTGTGTTCTTTCCAGATTTTGACTTATTACCCATGTCATACCACGATTCAATGCCGGGTAGGATTGCCTTGAAGCCATTTTTTTGTAGCCGTTTCAGATGGGGTTCCGTTAGGACCGACAGACTACTTTCGGCAATGAAACTGATCCTATCTGGAGGCACCGCTTCCTCAATGGCGGACATGACATCGTTGAATCGGATACCAAAGTTCGGGTCATGCCAACTCACATGAGGTCGTTTAAACTTACTTAAGAGAAATTGTAGGTCTTCCTTGATTACATCAAATGGCAACGGTTGATACGGGACAACTGAGTCAATACAAAAATTACAAGTATAGGGACATCCCAAACTGTTAAGCATCGGGACACATCTAATAAAGAGTGCTTTATTAAGTGTCGGTTCAATGAATTTCCAGCGTTCCCTTACACCTGGAAGTGCTGCAGGTTGCTGTTTGGCAGAAAGGCGTACACCAATGGGACGGTGCGGTGTGTAATCATTCAACACATCGCAGATTATCTCCTTGTCGGTGAATCCCAAAACGTAGTCAAAATACTGTTGTGCGTCTTGCGGAAAGCATCGAGCATGTGGTCCACCGAGCACCGTAACAGCACCCTTTTCTCGGAACATATTGCTTAGTGCGTATGACAGTTGTGCAGTATGTGTAAACGAACCGATAAAGACAATATCAACATCGTTGGGTAACTCCTCAACCAGATTCTCAAGCCCAGTGTAACACACGAGTGTGACATGATGACCTTGTTCTTCACACCACACGCCGATAGCTTGTGGCATAATACTTGCGTAATTAGGGTAAACAACACGGTTCCACCATGATTTTGTCTGACCTTTGGCAGCAAGATCAATAATTCCAATACGTAACTTTTTCATAGTTCCCCTCTTGTGAACGTTTTAAGCATTCTCACCTAACGTAAATCAACTGAAGAGTTCATAAATAAAGTTTCAATGCGTCAGGATTACGAGTAATCTTCAATGTAACGTCATACATTTAAAAGTGTTATCTAAAAAACGGGATTTCAAAATAAGGACTCAAATTTGGTTCTGTAGGGTGTGTAAAGTTTTCAACATTAACCACATATCCGTAGGAGCGATTTCCGAATCGCGACAGATCGTTGGGAATCGGAGTTCGCGCCTACAGAGAACAATGAGTTTTTTATGTTAAATTGACACCTATGTAACAAAATATTCACACACCCGTTGCTGTAGGTTGGCTTGAATAGAAATTGAAAAACCTGTACGAGAAACTCACGTTAACTAAACGTTTTAGAACCAAAATAGTTTACTTCTGTTGTGAATGCTGCTAAAATACCAACAGACGCTATGAATGAAATAGACAACTTAATGGACTATACACTTGAAAACTGCCAAAAAATTGTAGACGAATGGGTTAACACGCTCGGTGTGCGTTATTTTTCTGAATTGACCAATACTGCTATTCTTATGGAAGAGGTGGGCGAGTTAGCAAGGATTATGGCGCGCCAATATGGAGAACAGAGTTTTAAAGAGAATGAGACAGATTTGGACCTGGCTGAAGAATGGCGAACATTCTGTTTGTCCTGCTCTGTTTGGCAAATCAAACAGGAGTTCAGCTTGAGGAAGCGTTCAAAAAGTCAATGTTAAAAAAACAGACCGGGATAAGGAACGGCACATCAAAAATTCGAAACTTCAATAAGTTGGCGGGATCAAGAACAGGACTTACCTGATGCAAAAAGCAAATGAAATGGGACAAACGCTTTATCAAGTCAAAAATGAACCGTATTCTGATTTTCTACGCCAACAGATAAAATCACCTACTTTGAAAATGGATATTGCGTAAGTCCTGCAGTACAGGCATTCCCACACTTCTTGCCAAAATCCACAACTTTTGCTAAAAAACCCAATCAATAACAAAGGCAATACCCTAATACTTTAAATCTGATAAAAAACAATGCATAACATTGACCCTGGCACCCTTTACCTCGTCAGCACACCGATCGGGAATTTAGAGGATATTACACTACGCGCACTACGCATTCTCAAAGAGGTAGACCTTATCGCTGCTGAAGACACCCGACAAACACGCAGATTGTTAACACATTACGAAATCAAAACCCCACTCACGAGTTATTTTGAAGGCAATCAACAGGCAAAATCCGAAAAACTTATTGCACAGTTGAAAGCAAGAGAATCCATTGCACTTGTATCAGATGCTGGCACCCCAACAATCTCTGACCCGGGCTATCCACTCCTACAAGCGTGTATCGCTGAAGCTGTGCCGATCGTCCCAATACCCGGCCCGTCAGCTATCCTCGCAGCGGCAGCAGTTTCCGGTTTACCGCTACACAACTTTGTCTTTGAAGGTTTTCTCTCTCCCAAATCGGGTAAACGGAAACGTCAATTAACACAGCTTGCGGATGAAGCACGAACGTTAATTCTCTTTGAATCACCGCATCGGCTCTGCCGTTTTCTTGAGGATGCCCTTGCTGTGATGGGAGAACGCGAGATAGTGATCGCTCGTGAACTCACAAAACGGTTTGAAGAGATATTCCGTGGAAATATCAGCCAAGCACTGGAAAAATTTAGATCCACCGAACCACGCGGAGAATTTACCATTGTGATTGGAGTATAAAATTGTCAGACAACAAAATTGAAAACATTACCGTAATCGGTGCAGGACTGATGGGGCACGGTATTGCACAAGAATTCGCATGTGCAGGCTACCGTGTTCATCTCCACGACATCACGAAAGAAAAACTGAATACTGCGCTTGTCCAGATTGGCAAAAACCTAACACTCCTTGCAGAAAAGAGTGTTATTGAAAAGACAAGCATCCCCGAAACAATGCAGTACATTCAGACCACAACCGAACTCACCGAAGCCGCGGAAACCGCTGATTTTATCGTTGAGGCTGTCTCCGAGAATCTACCGCTAAAACAACAGATTTTTGAAAAATTAGATTCTCTATGCCAATCGCATACAATTCTGGCAAGCAACACAACAGCACTGATGCCCAGCCAGATCGGGGCAAACACAAAACGCACCGATAAGATACTCAATACCCATTACTTTAATCCACCTTACCTGATTCCGCTCGTTGAACTGATCCGTAGTCCGGATACATCCGATGAAACCGTGTCCGTGACGTTTGACCTCCTAACGGCTATCGGCAAAACACCTGCGCTTATAGAAAAAGAGGCACTCGGTTTTGTGGGGCCGAGGCTGCAAGCTGCACTTATCCGAGAAGCGTTTGCCATCGTGGAGCGGGGCATCGCAAGTGCCGAGACGGTTGACCTTGTTGTACGCAACAGTTTCGGGAGGCGACTCAGCGTTGCAGGTCCATTTGAAGTTTTCGAGCTGGCAGGATGGGATTTGGTCCTTGATGCTTTTGAAGAACTCTACAAAGACTTGAACAGTGCCCCTGGCATCAATCCGCTCCTTCGAGAAATGGTTGAATCTGATAAGCTTGGGGTGAAATCAGGCGAAGGTTTTTATGAATGGTCTGAAGAGCGACAGCAAGCACTTCGCGATCGAATGAGCCAGGCATTGATTCGTGCTATTCAGCAAGATGGGTAATTGTTAGCGTTTCTATCGGCTAAGTGGTTGCCCCCTGTGAACAATTTGCTACCCGATCTGCGACATTTCTGGGCTATCAACAAATGTCCAAAAAACTCCCCGGTAACACGTTAACATTCCTCACAGTCGGAATTGCAATTCTCTGCTTGGTCCTATTCTTTAGGCAGATTCAAGAATTTCTTCTTGAATTTATCGCCGCGTTCCAAAGTATTGAAACGGTACGTGAATATATTGCAGGTTACGGTTTATTTGCCCCATTCATCTCGGCAATTCTCATGATCTTTCAGAGTGTTATCGCGCCGTTACCTGCGTTCCTTATCACAATAGCGAACGGCGCGCTTTTTGGATTCTGGTGGGGTATGTTGCTATCGTGGAGCAGCGCGATGCTCGGGGCTGCCCTCTGTTTCTACATCGCCCGTTTTCTCGGTGCTAAACATGTGGCGCGGATCGTTAGTCAACCCGTTGTAAACAAAACCGACCAGTTCATTCAAAAGTACGGCAACTATGCGATTTTGATTGCCCGCCTTATCCCGTATATCCCGTTTGATGTTGTCAGTTATGCTGCAGGTTTAACGCGAATACGATTCATCGGTTTCTGGCTTGCCACTGGCATGGGGCAACTCCCCGCAACCGCTGTTTATACCTACCTTGGCAACAGAATCTCTACGCATACAAAATTAATGCTTTTCGGTTTCAGTGTTGTGATATCTGTTTCAATTGTAATATGGTTAGTGAAAGGTCGGAACCATTCCAATTAACGCAAGATTAAGATTCTATGTCTACAGCGTATCTCATAAATGCAATTTTGTCCCAATTCACCGGATCGCATGTCCGATGGATCGGGGTTAGAAACCCCTCGGACGATTTATGAGATAGGTTGTATTCTTTGCTCAGCACATCAGCCCTAACGAAACACCAATAGTCATAAACCAATTGACATCAATCACGCTTTCAGGTAAATTCTTTACACAACAACATATTATCCCTTATATAAGGAATAGAATTATGATTCGGATAGGTGTTATCGGAGTAGGTGGCATGGGTAATGGCCATTGTAACTCACTCCCCAATGTAGAAAATTGTGAATTCGTAGGTGTAGCGGATCTACGACTCGACGCGGCAAAAGCTGTCGCCGAAAGGCATAACATCCGCGCATTCCAAGACTATCAAGAACTTTTTCCACTCGTTGACGGTGTCGTCGTTGCTACACCACCTGTGGCGCATACTAAAGTTGTCGTTGACGCTGCAGAAGCAGGCGTACATGTCTTCTGTGAAAAACCGCTCTCTTTGACACTTGGAGAGGCGGATGAAATGATCGAAGCATCGGACAAAGCTGGTACACATCTGATGGTGGGTCAAGTCCTCCGCTTCTACCCTGTGCACGAACTTGGCAGAAAGATGGTGGATAATGGCGACATCGGGGATGTTGTTTATATTGAAACTGATTATACGGGTCCTTATAATGCACCGCGCGGCAGACCCGACAGTTGGTACGGCACAGTCGGCGGATTGTTAGAAAACGGCATCCATAAATCCGATCTGATAAATTGGTTCGGTGGTACCGCACTTACCGTTGCAGCGGAAGTCGGTAGTTTCTCTGGGCATGACGACTGGGAGGACTATACCGTCTCACTGATTCGTTATGATACAGGCACCGTTGGCATCTTACGTTGGGGTGGTTTTCTTGGGGCGCGCGGCACAAATGAAACAATCATTGACGGCACTGAAGGATCGCTCCGTCTTGATATGGGAGCGGACATCGCGTATCTCAAAAAACGTGGTGGCGATTGGGAAGAGATTGTCCCTGACCGTTCTGGTCCGAGCCATGTCGTTGGTGAACTGACTCATTTTGTCGAATGTATCCGAGACAACAAAACCCCGATGATTGACGGTAGAGGCGGCAAGCATGCAGTTGCAATTGTCTTAGCTACTTACGAATCGGCGAAAGAGAAAACAAAGGTGTCTATTGATTAGTTGGCTCTGAAGGACTGTAGGGGCGAGACATCGTCCCTACAGTTTGCAAGTGTCAAAAGGAGATTTTCAGATGAAGAAGATGCTGTTCTCCATCTTTTTATCGTTTGTTGTCATTTCAACGTTCTTTTTACCTTGCAGTTTTGCTCAAGACTGGACACAATGGAGTTTGCCAGAAGGTGCGAAAGCACGTCTTGGTAAAGGTTCTATAAGTGATATGCAATATTCCCCAGATGGTACGATACTTGCAATATCCAGTTCTGTCGGTATTTGGCTCTATGACGCGGAGACCCTGCAAGAGATTGCACTGCTTCGTATAGATTATTTAACGCAATGAGTAGTTTTTGACATAATTATCATTTCGTGAGTTTTTATCTCACAAATTTTTTGTTGCATTAATTTTGAAATTATGTTATAATATTAATATGAAAAACAAGGGGTGTATAACACCCCTTGCAATAAACACAGCAAATTCTGATAAACTTTTTCAGAGAGAAATAGTTTTGGATCGGATCATTTTTACTTATATTCTTTAGTTATTTATGCTATAATTATTACCAATTTAAAACAACCATAAATAAAGAGGTAAAAATCATGAATATAGTATCTTCACATAGATATATTAGATACGGTGCTTGGTGTAGAGATTGTAATATGGATATCAGCCTATTAAGCGGATATCTAAATAACAACATAGACCTTGCACGTAATCACAGTAAACAAAATAACCATACTTGCGATGTCTATAGAGAAGAAGGTAATCTTATAAACTACAAATTCAACCCCATTGACACGTCAAAAATTGTAAAAACGTTTGTCTGATTCAATATCAGAATTTACGTGTATATTATATCATATTTATTAAAAAAAGTCAATAGCCATTTTGTTGTATATGCTATAACAAAATAAAAACAGGAGCATGCAGGCTCCTGCTGTCATAAGATCCAGAGTTGTGTATTTCTGAATAGCTTAATCAACTGTAATTATACATTATATTCAGAAAAAACACAACTCTTTTGAAATATTTATTTTCAAAGGAGTTTTTTATGAACTTAATTGAGGTTATTAAACACTTTCCAGATCAAGAAAGCTGTATCGCATTTTTAGAGAATATACGCTGGGGTAATACTCCAATATGTGCTCATTGCGGTAGTCTGAAAGTCAATAATCGTCACGAAAAGAAAGAAGGTTTAATCGGTAGATGGAACTGCCAAGATTGCAAAGCATCTTTTAAGGTAACTTGCAATACACTGTTTCATGGAACAAAAATACCTTTGCAGAAATGGTTTGCTGCTATATCATTAATGATAAATGCTAAGAAAAGTTTATCCAGTCATCAATTAGCACGTGATTTAGAATTAAACCAAAAGACTGCATGGTATATGATGCAGAAAATACGTGCCGAAATGGCTGTAAAAGGTAATACCTTATTGAAAGGTATTATTGAGGCTGATGAAACTTATATTGGCGGTAAACCTCGTAAAGGTAATAAACGTGCTGATGATGAACCGGTTAAGCGTGGTCGTGGCACATCCAAAACACCCGTTATTGGTGCTGTTGAACGTGGCGGACACGTTATTGCAAAAGTTGCTGATGATTTAACCGGTCAAAGTATTATGCGATTTATCAAAGATGTTGCAAGTATAGAGGATTCAGAATTAATGACTGATGAATTCAAGGGATATCTGGCTATAGGACGTGAAATGAAACATCATATCATTAACCATAAAGAGCAATACGTTGATGGTGACGTGCATACAAACACAATAGAAGGATTTTGGAGCTTGTTAAAAAGGGCTTGGTATGGAACACATCATCATTACTCTGTTGCCTGGATGCCGCTATATGTGGCAGAGGCATGCTATAAATATAACTACAGAGATCATGATGACGTTTTCTGGAAATTTTTACGTGAAAGTATGTCGATAAACACTTGACAAAAAGCGGTTTATAGTGTATAATATAATTACTAATTTAATCGTTTTCGTTCGAATTCATATTCAGAAAAAATAGCATTAATTTTTAAAAACGACCTTTTCACTTGCTTATTGTTAATAGATAATTCTGAATAACTTGGGGTTTCGGTACTGTTTCTAAATAATCTTTTTCTTAGGTTATAATGGTATTTGGACAGACCTATAAATATACTATACTCGATAATAAGCTCTTTCTTAAGTATAGTTAAACCATGAAACACCTCTAGGTAAAACGGATTCTCATAATGTTTTTCTTCAGGATATGAGAGTATCATCCGTTCAAGGAGTTTTTCAATATCTTCCATCATTGATCGTATATCTAAATCTTCAGTATTTGGATCTTTAAAACTAAATTGCCTTTCAAAAGTCATAATAATCTCCTAGTCCATAATAATCTCCTATGTTTTGGTGGATATTTGGCTTTTGAGCACGTAAAACAACCGTAAGATTTGTGCTCTTGCGGTTGTTGTGCGGTATGCATATCCGGTTACCAACAACTATTAAATATTATATCATAAGTATTAATTCTTTTCAAGTTAATTAATGATCTTTTAAAAGATTTAAATGAATGGCTAAGATTGAAACCTTAATATCAAATAAGATCTACTTATATTTTAATTGCACACCACCTTAGGTTGCTGCCAGTGAGGAGTAATTGTCCATACATAGTATTTATCAATACCTACGATATATGTACTGGGTATAATCCACCATTGATCTAATATACCTTTGTTAGGATTAGTTGGTAAGCTGATAATAAACTTATAATATTCAGACTTACTTGTGAAAGATATATTTAGTTGTGGCATACCTTCAATTGGCAAACTTACTACTCCATTACCAACCCTAAAAGTCTCCAGTGGATACTTACAGTTCTCAATAGTCCACGATTTAGAATCACTAAAAAATGATTTAACTTTTGAGTCTGATAATGCTGATTTATAGTTCTTAAATACCAAAATATCTTCTGGCAGTTCTTTTAGTACGAATACAAAATTCTCTGTATGCGATCTAAAATCATTATCCATTAAATAAAGTAAGTCTGAAATTTCTTCTATAGTGAAATATTTATCCGTAAGATCAACTTTATCTATGGCTGGATTATTTGATGTATCCTGTGTACTGCCATCGGAAATTCGGGCCACTGTCTAAGATAAGATTGTGTACTGCCATCGGAAATTCGGGCCACTGTCTAAGATAAGATTGTGATATAATAACAATCTAATTTAAAGGAGAAATCCGATGGCAAAACGAAGAAGATTCACCCCAGAATTTAAAGCTGAAGTTGTTCTTGAGGCACTGTGTGGTGAAAGTTCACAGGCGGAGTTGTGTCGCAAACATAACATCAGCGATGTTCAACTCTCAAAGTGGAAACGCCAACTTCTTGAAAATGCGGCAACACTCTTTGAAGCTGCTGATAAACAGACGAATGCGTCTGCGGAGCGGATTGCTCAACTTGAACAACTTGTTGGTAAATTAACCCTGGAACTGGATATCCAAAAAAAAGTCTCAACCTTGCTGAGTTGACCCTTACTGAAAAACGAAGGATTGTCCAAACTTTGCGAA
Source organism: Candidatus Poribacteria bacterium (assembly GCA_003635185.1). Lineage (GTDB taxonomy): Bacteria > Poribacteria > WGA-4E > WGA-4E > WGA-3G > MSPOR6. The sequence continues at coordinate 40,888 of PYJA01000066.1, forward strand.
CTGATTACTCAATGCGACAGATTTGCGGGACACTCGGTTTCAATAGAAGTAGTCTCTATTACGAAACCAAAAAGGATCCTTGTGAAGCACAACTCCAACAGGAGATAGAAATGTTATCTGCCCGTTATCCAAGATATGGTTATAGGCGTATCACAGAGGAACTATTACGTATGGGATACACCATTGGATATCGACGCGTTGCACGCTTGATGAAATCC
>PYJA01000067.1 GCA_003635185.1 Candidatus Poribacteria bacterium
GTGAGTTCGGAAAAAAAGTAAGTATTTATGGTATAAAGAGAACCCCTTTAGTATAATGAAGTAATCCATACTTTATCAAGGAGTTCTCTAATGACTATTGTATCACTTTTTTGTGAAATTGACGACTTTTTAATTGTGTATGAAAAATATAAAGCAGCGCATCAACTGCCCGCAAGCCAACGCCCTGAAAAGCGGGGACGCTCGCGCACTTTACATCCCAGTGAGGTGATGACGATCCTTATTCTTTTTCATCAAAGCGGATATCAAACATTGAAAGATTATTATGAAAAACACGTGCGACACTATTTGCGATGGGCCTTCCCGAACTTGGTGAGCTACAATCGTTTTGTGGAACTTCAACAAGAAGTGCTTGAACCATTGTCTGTTTATCTTTACACACGCTTTGGCACCTGTGATGGTATCTCCTTTGTTGATTCTACACCTATACCGGTCTGCCACAATCGCCGTATTCTGACACACAAAGTCTTTGCTGAACAAGCATCACTTAGCAAAAACTCTGTCGGTTGGTTCTATGGGTTCAAACTTCATTTGAGTATCAACACATCTGGCGAACTTTTGGGTATTGAGTTCACACCCGCCACGACAGATGACCGGAAAGTTGTGCCGCAGATGGTAGCCGGTCTGTTTGGCAAACTCTTTGCGGATAAGGGATATATTTCCCAAACCCTGCGTGAATACTTACGCTCCCAAGACATTGACTTGATATATAAGGTTCGCAAGAATATGAAGCCGGAACCTTTATCAGACTTTGATGCGATGCTGCTCAAGAAACGGATGCTCATTGAATCAGTTATCAAGGAGATAAAAACGCAAACGCAACTCCAACATACACGACATAGAAGTTTTATCAACTTTCAAGTAAATATGGTGGCGGCATTGATTGCTTATACCTATTTAGAGAAGAAGCCCTCTTTGAACTTGCCGGAATATCAGCAGATCACCGAGACATCGCTTGCTCTAAAACCTTAAATCTTTTTCCGAACTCACGTTTAATTAATGAGTTGTATAGTTATATTATTTGTGTTAATTAATGAGTTGTATAAATGAAAGCATTCTACCTGTTTGGCCACCTTCAGCCCGATATGAATAAAACTTATCTGTGTGACAAGCGGTACAAAAAGGAGATATTAAAATTGATTCGGAATTTACGCCGATATCAACTAATTGACAAAAGATAGCTGCCTGCAAACTCAGATTTAGTCCATTGTGTACAGTGTCACCGAAGTGTTCCACAAACTGAGAAATTAAATTTGAACTAACGGTATAACAACACTTTTGAATAGAAGGCCCCAAATAGATAAGGCAATTTTCTGCAAGAGTGCCAAAATTGTTTTTCATTTGTACCAGCGTTTTGGCAGCGATTTGTGCCAAGGTGCCGCGCCATCCGGCATGTGCAATCCCGATGGCTGGCGTAGGATTGTCTAAAATAAAAATTGGGACACAATCCGCAGTAAAAATACCAAGAGTATCACCTTGCTGAGCTGAAATCAGGGCATCCCCTGTTTTTTTAGGCACATTTGGTTTTTTTACGTTCCAAGATGAAGCTGCGACAACATCAGCATTTATGACGGTATCACTATGAATTTGGTGGCAATATTTTAATCTCTTGATACCAGTTTCGGTTGAGAAGATATGTTGATTTTGAGAAACAGCAGCGGGGTTGTCTTCTACATGGAAAGCTAAATTAAGTGAGGCGTAAGGTGCTTTGCTTACGCCTCCACAACGTAGACTTATTCCTGCATTGACAAAACCCATATCTGCTAATTCATTAATTGTGTGATACATATTGTTGTCAAGATATATAATCTTCCCGGGGCGGGCTAAAAATATCAAGGGCTATTGCCACTTTGTCGAATGCTTTGGCACTATGTTTCACATGAGAGGGAATAATATAAGTATCACCTTTTTTCAGCGTTCGCGATTCTCCGCCAATGGTCAATTCAAAAGTGCCTTCTAAAACCATACCCATCTGTTCATGCAAGTGGCTATGCTCCGCAACCGTACTATGAGGTTGTAGATGGACATAAGACATCATAAGTTTTTGGCCATGAATTGTCCGAATTGTAACCCCATCAAAAACCTGTTTTTCAGGTTGGGCAATAATATCAACAAATGGCATAGAAACAACTCCATTATTATTGGACAAACGGGTAACCATTTATAGAACTTCGCTACGGAAAAGAGATGTTTGGATCAGCAGGTTCAACATAAAGTAACCGTTTACAACTGGAACAATAAACCAATTTTTCATATTTTTGCGCTTCTTTGAGATTTTGCGGCTGAATTGTGAGCCGACAACTTTCACAAGTGCCATTTTTGCCCAATGCTATAAAATTGGTTTTGTGCCGTTCTCTCCATCGATGGTATTGTGTGCTGAGTTTCTTGTCAATTTTGGGGAGAAATGAGTTCCGCTCTTCTAATTTTTTATTTATCTGTGCTTCCAAATTTTTCTGTTCAGATCGGAATTCAGATGTTTTCTCTGAAGTTTTTTCGTTTTCGCGAGCAATATCTGCTTCCAGCTCTTCCAATTCTGCCTTCAATTGATCGCCCTTTTCCATCAGTTCTAATATTTCCTCTTCTGTTTCCGAATCCTTCTCGTCAAGGAATTCAATCTGATTTTGAAGTGCAGTATAGGCGTCGTTTGATGTAACTTCACGTTGTTCATTTCTATATTTTTCGCGTTGAACCTCGTTCATTTCTAATTCTGCGTTCTTGGAGCGCTGCCCTTTCTCAACTTCGGCAAGTTCATCAGATTTTGCCGTTATATCTTCTCTATATTTTGTAACGGTTGCTTCTAACTGTGCAATATGACGAGGAATAGTTTGTAGTCGTTGGTGGAAAGACAACAACTCTCTATCATGCTCCTGCAACTGATAAAGCAAAGCGAGCTGTTGCCGCAAAGATTCGTTAGCCATTATGTTTCTGCCTCCTGTTCAACGAGGAACGCGAAAAAAATACCCAATTGATACAAAATAAAGAGCGGAATCGCCATCAACAACATTGAACCTGGGTCGGCGGGCGTTAGCAAAGCTGAGATGACACAGATACCCAACAAAGCAAAACGTTGTTTCCCGCGAAAACCTTTCGAGTCTATGACACCGATACGCGCGAGAAATGCCATTACGATAGGTAATTCAAAGGCAACTCCGAACCCTAAAATTAGCTGTGTTACAAAGGTGATATACGTTTTCAAATCCCAAAGATTTTTAAACTCTGGAAAGAGACCTGCTGCAAATTGCAGGACAACGGGAACGACGATAAAATACGCAAAAACCGCGCCGAGAATAAAGAAAAATATGATAGTAAAGAAAAGTGGTACAGCCAATCGCTGCTCAGACCTATTCAATGCGGGAAACACATACATCCAAATCTGATAAAGAATTATCGGTAATGAGAGTAATATGCCAGTCGTTATACCAATTGTTAGGAATGCCATGATACTTTGAAATGCGCCTATCAATATGAGTTCAGCTTCGATTCTTGAGGTGCCACTACGTAGGGCAAGCGCCAAAAAACCGAGGGTTGAACCTTCTGTTCCTGCCCTCGCTTCAATCGTGTTGGCAACCATATTTATCATAGGGCTTTTCAAAGGAAGTTCAAGTACATATCTAATCGGTTTCGTAAAGGACAGACCTAGTACTGTAAAAACACCTAAAGCCACGAGAGAAATTATAATGCGCCGCCGGAGTTCCTCCAGATGCTCCCAGAAGGTCATTTCCACATCTTTAGATTCCATAGTGATGCTTTGCTAACGGAGTTAGGTTGATTTAGGGGGTTTGATTGTTTTATCTGGATCAATGTCAATTTCATCTGTAACTTTTGTAATTTCATCTTGGATATCGCTTCCGACACTTTTAAATTCCCGAATTGCTTTTCCCAAAGACTTTCCCATCTCTGGTAACTTTTGCGGCCCGAAAATTACCAATGCGATCACAAGGACAAAAAAAACTTCCATTGGGCCTACAGACAACATGTTCTTAGTTCCTCCTTCAATGAGATGCTGCAAATTGGTATAAATTATAGTATATCATAAATGATATGCATTGACAACAAATTTGGCAAGGGTATTTAGTTTTTAGTTTTTCGGACGATGTTTTAACACCTGTTATATATCCCAGAACAGTATGTTCGGTTAGGAAACCGCACCATAGCCGTCAATTTAGCGTGCATCCAGGTCCGGTAGGTTCGGTTTGTAACCGAACCGGACTGAGCCCAGGCGAATCCTAGGTGTTTTGTTGAGCAGCACTGCTGAGTGGATAGGATAGATGAAGGTTTCTGCGTCCGATCCGGTTCGGTTACAAACCGAACCTACCGGCCTGGGGCATTTAGCGCATAATTCTTTTCTTAAATTGACGCTTATGGTGCGGTTAGGAAACCGCACCATAAGCGTCAATTTAGTGAGTTTTTGCTGCATTTTCAAGATATTCCAATGTTGTGTCTCTATTAGCACGCCTCTCAATGTAGCATGCGTTTTGGAAAGCGCGTTTTATTTCATCAAAAGTTTGCCGAAGCGCCATTATAGACCTGCGAAAACCTATTGCGAGGGTGCGTGCGTAGGTGGTAATGAGTTCTGCTGTTTTTGTTAGACTATGTTTGAGGCATTGCCAACCGACTGCTAACATGATCCAGTGCCGAATTATAGCAACGATGAGTTTTGCATACAACTCACATAAGATACGATATGGCTTGTCGCTACGGGAGGTATCAACTTTTCCAATACTTTTGAAGCACTTATACATCAACTCAACTTGCCATCGAGTGCGTG
>PYJA01000068.1 GCA_003635185.1 Candidatus Poribacteria bacterium
TCACATCAAACGCTTTGAGTATCTCTGTTGAGACCGGTATTTCGTTCGTTTTGTCGCTGACACTTTGCTGCGTGAGAGTAACCCCCAACTCATGAGAAACGACAGAGAGCAAGTGGCTTGTTAGCGCACCACTTTTTTGGGAGGCGCGCATCGTTTTGCCATCTATAGCAACTGCGTCAAAACAGTGTGTCAAATCGGGACGACCTTTTATCACGGTGTTTACCCATTGTGTCAAGGTTTCTTCTAATGCGACAACATCTAACTTTTTGAATAGATTATGAATAGTTGAAGCAGCAGGTGTTTTCTTGTGTGTAAATCCGAGTGCTTTTGCGAGTGCTGGCTGTGAGCGTGCCCAAGTCGCAATAGATGTGTATCCCTTATGTCCACACATCAATCCGATGACGACAAGTGCGAGAATGGATTCTAACGGATGTCGTTTCCCTTATCCTTGCGTCTGTCTTTAAGTTTTGCTAACATATCTAACAAGTGGCAAGATTTTCTTTTTGTCATTATTCACCTCAAAATAGATAGTTTTAAGGTGAAGTATAGCAGATATGGTGTGAAAAATCATGCTATATCTGCTCTTCATAAAAAATTAACACTTGTGAAAAAATATAGAAAACTGAATAACCCTGGAAAACAGGACTTACGCATTCCCCCTTGATAAAGGGGGTTCGGGGGTTAAAAAGGCGTTATTTCAACGATATTTCAGTGATTTATCTCCCCGGACGCTATCGCTATGGGGCATGGGGGCCCCGCCCCCTAAGTCCCCCTTATCAGGGGGACTTTAAGAGAAAATGCGTAAGTCATGGTCATTTTATAAACCTCCTTATAGACTATATTAGCCATAGGAGAGAAATATTACAAGTATTTTGCGTAAGTCCTGTGTAACGAGTCTTGTATTAAATCGCTAAAGCCTCATCAAAGCTTGGATATCTAAGTTTATAGTAACAGTTAGCAGTACCATAGGCATCTTCTGCTTTATACTACTGTTTTTTGGAGAAAGATGGGATATTGATATTTATGGTAATTATGCTGATGAAATTCGATATGGTGCCTTTCTCAATGCTATAGGATTCATACCAGAAATATAGAGTTTACGATTGACCAAGACGACGCGTGCCTTTCTCAATGCTATAGGATTCATACTGGCTGTTGTTGGTGTATGGGATTCTCCAAAAATTATGGATATTTTAGAAACTAACAACGAATAGAACGAGAAAAATCCTTGAAACAAATTGGTTATCTTGTGGTAGATGCGCGCAAGTTCCAGAAAACGTTGTCTGTTAATATCCGTTGCATACTACCGAATCGCCAAATAATACCACTACTGAAGACTAATCTCTGACAACGGGATACCACGATTAAACATCTTGACTGGTGGGAGCGTTTCCTCTACTTCTGTCAATCCGCACAACCAGTTCCACGTCAATTGTCCTCTATGCCGATCTCGGTAAGATTCCACCTCCGTTACATACGGATGCCTGCCTTTGTGTTGGTAAGGCGGAATTTCATCGGACTCACGCACCCAATCCCGCTTAGGCATTGCAGTACGAAAATATGAAAACTTAATCATGCCGCGTCTGTCCGCATTGAGTTTTGGACCAGCCTTATGCCAAATACCGTAGCGTGTCATCGCAACAGTGCCAGCAGACACAGTGAGCGATAGTTGTCCGAGGATATCTCCGTAGTGCGCAATCGCTTCTCGGTCAACAAGACGAAAGTGTGATCCTGGCAAAATCATCGTGGGACCATCCTCAATTTTTACTTCTTTTGGATAGTAGTAGCACTGCAAGTGCGTGATACCGTATCCGTATTCGGTGAGTCCATCCGAATGCCACGTCTGTCCACGGTGTGGTGCTTCAAATAGGTGATGATGGGCATTTGTCGGCACAATGAAGTTTTCGCCTAACAGGGAACGGACAACACCAGCAGTCTCCGGGTGAAGTAGGACGTTTCGGCGAAATTCATCGGTTTGCACAAAATCGCCCATACCTCCCCCACCAACAGATTCACACTGCCGATTGTAATCCGCATCAATAATGTTTTCTAATGTGATATAGCCGTTATGGATAAACTGCATAACTTGGTCATCATTTAGCGTTGGTTCTACGTTAAACATTTGTGTTATTCCTTATACGATTTTTTCTAAAATGAATTCGAAACTGAGATACGCGTTTTTAACATCCGAAAAGTTATAGAGTTCGGGGCGCGGAAATTGCACAATTCGCCACCCGTCACGAACTGCATCAAGCACAGATGCATAAGGCGGATCTTGTGATGGTAACGCTGGTTCGTCAGGTGCGGTTGGGTCATATAATGCCCAGGCACCAAGCGGTGAACGCAGATTGGTTGATTTGGAATAGAGGTAAAGGATGAGTTGTTTCTCCGAATTCAACGCTGCTTGCACAGCGGACAAATCTTTCTCTGTCAGTTCACCTGCGTTGAGTTTTTTAGTGCAATTGTCAAGCCATTTTTTTATCGCTGATTTCACGCAAAAGTCTCCCTTCAATTTAAGTTTTAGCATTATAGCATTAAAACAAAAAATATGGTATGATAGTTAATGGAGTGATTCAATTTGATGCAAACTTGTCGAAACGATAAAATTGAGGAAATGCTAATTATGGCTAAAACACCCCGCAATAAGCGAAAGAGACGTACTAACCAAGGGAAAACCAAGAGTCCACAGGTTTACAACACGCAAGGACTCGCAAAAGCTGGTCGTCAAGAACATCAAGGAGCAATCAAGGATTTCAACAATGCGATCCAGCTCAAACCAGACTATGCTGAGGCATACTATAATCGTGGCGTATCAAAGACTGCGATAGGTGAACCTGAAGATGCAATTGAAGATTTTGAAGAAGCAATCAACATCAATCCCGAATACGTTGAAGCCTATGTTAAGCGTGGATTCGCATTGGGTCTCGCTGGTGATGAGGATTCTTCCATAATAGATTGTAATACGGCGATCAATCTAAAGCCAGATTTTGCCGAAGCTTACAGTGTCCGTGGCTTGGCAATGGGGGATTTAGAACTATATGACCAAGCGCTTGCCGATTTTGACGAGGCAATACGTTTGCAGCCTAACAGTGGCGACGCGTTCTATTATCGAGCATGCCTAAAAGAGGAATTGGAAGAATATGAAGATGCCATCGCCGACTATGAAAAGGCAATACGTTTAGACCCTAATAATTGGGATGCGCGTGAGAATCTCCATATATTAAAGGACATGTTAATGGAGGAAGACGAATCATCTGATTTTCCAGGTTTTATCGTTATGTCAAATCCTGAAGATGATTCGAATTTCGTTATTCCTATGCCTGATATTTTTGGAGAACCTTTTGATGAAATGGATGTGGATGTTGAGAAATACGAAACTGAAATTATAGTGGCTGATGAAGCGTTACGCCAGAATCCTGAAGACATCAAAGCATACTATGATCGAGGAACTGCAAAACATAATATCTTTGATTTTGAAGGTGCTATCAAAGATTTTGATGAGGTGATTCGCCGGCAGCCAGATAATGCTGATGCCTACAACTATAGAGGAATGTCTAAGGATAACCTTGAGTTACACGAAGAGGCGATTGCCGACTTTGACGAAGCAATACGTTTGCAATCGGATTTTGCCGAAGGATATTACAACCGAGGCATCGGAAAGTCTAATCTTGAGTTGCACGAAGAGGCGATTGCTGACTATAGCAAAGCAATTCGCTTACAACCGGATTTCGCAAAAGCTTACATAGGGCGATCATTTGCCAATAGTGAGCTGGGCAGACATCAGGAATCCATAAAGGACTTCCAAAAAACTGTACAGATGCTCATACTTTCTGAAGAAGATGAATAATAATTCTCAATACTTACACCAAACATTGGTGGGATTAAATGCATAGATTAACAGGATTGTGTTAAAACCATTAGAACCGAAATGTGTGCCTCAACTTGCCATCTCTGAATATGTGGCAGGTTGTTAGTCAACACACCAAAAAATATATAGAAAGGGTTTTTTATGAGATTGGAGGGAAAAGTCGCGATTGTTGCTGGTGCTGCGTGGGGCGGCATCGGAGCGGCAACTGCTTATAAATTTGGTTGCGAAGGCGCAAAAGTGGTTGTCAACACGCGCCGCCGAGAAGGAAAACTTGCTGAAACCGTCCAACGCATACAAGACGCTGGCGGCGAAGCAGTGGCTGTAATGGGTGATGTTGCCGATGAAAAGACGTGGCAAGCACTCGTTGAAACAGCGCTGACAAACTACGGGAAAATAACAACACTGGTCCATAATGCCGCACATTCATACACTAAAAAAGCGATTGAATTCACGCCTGAAGAATGGAACGAAAGCCTTGGTGTAACGCTTGGCGGTCCGTGGCTCGGTGCAAAATATTGTATACCTGAAATGATTAAAAACGGCGGCGGCACACTGGTCTTTATCTCAACCGTCAATGCCACAATTACAAATCCAGGTTTTGGGCTTTACGGTGCGGGCAAAGGTGGACTAAACGCTTTAACGCGGAGCATCGCACTTGATTATGGCAGAGAAGGCATCCGCGCAAACGCTATTGCTCCTGGGCAAATAGTTGGTGAACGCGGAGAAGCATCGCTCGCTGCAGATGTGCTTGAGGAACAAGCCTCGCGTGATTGTTATCCGATAGGACGTTACGGTAAACCTGAAGACATTGCGAATGTTGCACTCTTCTTGGCATCCGATGAGGCGGATTTCGTTACAGGCATTGTGTTAACAGCAGATGGCGGCTTGACACTCCAATCACCGGAAGCACTTGTCCGGCCATCCTTCCGTCTTCGCTGGAGAGACGACATTCTGGTCCCGCAACCAAAATAGGTTTCAAGAATTCTGGATTAAAGTGTAGAGATATGTCTCCGTACGAGTTATACCATTTCTAAAAAATAATTCTCATTATTGAATTTCATGAATTGCGGTGTTGGAAGGCACAAACTAACAGTTTGTGCTACATAAGAGGGATATATTATCAGAAATGGCATTAGCTTCCTTAATTCAAATAGAAGCAAGTTATTAAGCTCATTTGCTATGAAAGGAGATAAAAATGTGTGGACGATTTACCTTCACAAGCGACCCTGGACTATTGAGGCAAATTTTTCGTGGTTGTAAAATTCCAATAAATATTTCTCCACGGTACAATATCACACCGACACAGGATGTAGCTGTGATTGCCAACACGCAGAATGATGGCGAATCTGATGGAGATGCGAAAAAAGTGGAATTCTTCCACTGGGGACTTATTCCATCTTGGGCAAAAGACCCTAAAATTGGAAGCCGGATGATAAATGCGCGTTCAGAAACGCTAATAGAAAAACCTTCTTTCCGAAGTGCCTACAAACGTAGAAGATGTCTCATCTTGGCGGATGGTTACTATGAATGGCAAGAGGTCCTCGGTACCAAACTCAAACAACCGGTTTACATCCGGCTCAAATCCAAAAATCCGTTTGCATTTGCAGGGTTATGGGAGAAATGGCAGGCAAATTGGATGGATAAACCGCTCCGATCCTGCACTATCATTACATGTCCACCCAACGCCATGCTGGAGGAAATCCACCATAGGATGCCTGTAATTTTGCCACAAAACGCTTATGCACAATGGCTTGCGCCTGATGAACAATCATCAGAAACGCTTCAACCGCTTCTCACGTCTTACCCGAGTGAAGAGATGGAGGCGTACCCTGTATCAAGGCTTGTCAATCGTCCGACAAATGATTCTCCAGAATGTATTGCGCCAATGTTGGACGTGAACGGAAATCGTGAACAGAAATTAGATGGAACTTTATTTTAATTTTTTTGAGAGAACATTATTTTATAGGAAGGCTTTATGTCAAAACCAACCAAAGAGCAGATGCTTTTCATGTATCGTAAAATGGTAGAGATTCGCCAATTTGAAGAAGCCGCTGGAACGCTTTATCAAAGTGGTCAGCTTCCTGGTTTTTTGCACTTATACATCGGTGAAGAAGCCACAGCAGTAGGTGTTTGCACACACTTAAAAGATGATGATTACATCACCAGCACACATCGTGGTCACGGGCATCTTATAGCGAAAGGTGGCAAACGCGACCGAATGATGGCAGAACTATTTGCCCGCACGACCGGTTACTGTAAAGGCAAAGGCGGTTCAATGCACATTGCCGATAAAGAGACCGGTATTCTCGGTGCAAACGGTGTTGTCGGTGCGGGAATTCCGCTTGCAGCAGGCGCGGCACTCTCTGCAAAATACCGCGGGACCCAACAGATTGCTGTATCCTTTTTCGGTGACGGTGCTACAAATCAAGGTGTGTTTCATGAAACGCTTAATCTCGCTGCGGTGTGGGAACTCCCTGTTGTTTTTGTCTGTGAAAACAACCGATTCGGGATGGGAACGCCACAAAGTGAGCATCAGCGGGTAGAGGATATCGCTGTTCGCGCCCCTGCTTACGATATACCGGGTGTTACTGTTGATGGAAACGATGTTCTGAAGGTTTACGCAGCAGCAGACGAAGCTGTTAAACGCGCACGTGAAGGTGGCGGACCTACGCTCCTTAATTGTGATACCTATAGATTTCGAGGGCATCATATAGGGGATCCAGGCACATCTTATCGCGATAGAGAAGAGGTTCAAGAACAGGAACGCCAACGTGATCCTATCCGAAGACTCACCCAAGTACTCACTGAAGTGGAAAATGTGACACAAGAAGAACTTGATGCACTTGATGCAGAACTCGCAAAAGAGCTTGAGGAAGCGTTAGAGTTTGCAAAAAATAGTCCCGAACCACTTCCTGAAGATGCCTTGGATGATGTTTATGCTGGTGCTATTCAACCGTGATTGCAAAATCCCAGTAATGTAGGCACGATTTGAAATCGTGCCTACCGCAAGCGTATCAATAATTAAATGGTGAAAATACGGAGATTTTAAAGTGTCCAACACAACTACAGCAACAGAGATGTCACCATCCGAACTCGCTAAATGCAGAGAAAACCTTAAACGACAGTGGGAAAACCGACAAGTTGACGAGGAATTGCTACAACGCGCATGGGCGGTTGCACACCGTCTTGCTGCCGTACTTTACCAAGATTATGGCGCGTCAAAAGTTGCTGTCTTCGGTTCTCTTGCTGAACGTGAATGGTTTACGGAACACTCCGATATTGATATAGTTGTATGGGGTGTCTCATATAACAGATGTCTTGATGCGCTTTGGGATACAGAAGGTTTGGGTTCTGAATTTAAGATAGATATCATCAATTTCAAATCCATTAACATGTCATTTCGTGAAAGGATTCTTAGCCAAGCCATTCCAATTGATAGAGGTGAACCAGACGCGCCTAAAATGATCAAAGAAACAGATGGCAGCGCAAACACCGAAACAGGAAAAATTGATAAAGTGAATCGAGAAAAATTGATTCAACGCATTTTTGATGAACGGGCGAAGATAGAGCGAACCGTCCGGGGCATCACGAATGCGTTACAAGATATTGATGTCATTGCTGAAAATCATAAAAAATATGTAGAGAAAACGATAGCCTCTGATCTTGCTGAAATCTACAGAGGCATTGAAAAAATTTTTGAGCGAATTGCTAATGAAGTCGACAAGTACGTTCCAAGCGGAGGTCGATGGCACAACGATTTGCTTACACAAATGGCAGAACACCATGAAAAGCGGCCACCCGTAATTACTCCAAGGACCGCCCGGCGATTAAAACGACTTTTAAGGTTCCGCCACCGTGTAAATAACATCTATCGGTACGAATTGATTTATGAAAAAGCCGAGAAACATGCAAAGCGGGTGGGTAAACTTTTTGATAATGTCTCCGAAGAATTAGATGCATTTGCTGCTTTTTTACGTAAGATATAAGGCAACATGAAAGAAGATGAACGCCCGAAATTACACGGAGTCACATGGAAATCTGTTGCCATTACACTTGTGTTGATCCCGTTTAATTTTTACTGGATCATCGCTGGCGAGGTTGGTCTTGTCGGCTATGCACTAAATACTTACGCTGTCCCGTTTTACAACGTCGTTTTTGTTGTATTCACATTTACCCTAATCAATCTTGCCGTTCGATATACGTCGCGTATCCGTCTGTTCACCGATGCTGAACTCCTCACCATCTATATTCTGCTAAGTACTGCCTGCGCTTTCCCTTCCATTACCTTAATGACGATCCTCGTCACGACTGTCGGGCATGCCTTTTGGTTCGCAACACCCGAAAACGAATGGAAACAACTCTTTTGGGACTACCTGCCGAGATGGTTGCTTGTAGATGACTCAAAAGCGCTCACAGGCTATTATACCGGGGCATCCAACCTCTCAACATTGGAAATCGTCAGCGCGTGGATAGTGCCAATCCTATCTTGGACACTTTTCATAACTGCACTTATCCTTGTAATGCTGTGCATCAACGTTATCTTGCGGAAACAGTGGGTAGAACGCGAACGGCTTGCATATCCTATTACACAAATTGCCTTTCACGTAACACATAACACAAAATCGTTATTTTCGCACCGTATTATGTGGATCGGTTTCGGAATCGCAGCATCCATCGCAATTCTTAACGGATTCAGTTTTCTATATCCGACAATTCCCTCTCTGCCGATCAAACGGGTTGGCGGATGGCGAGGATTTGGACATCTTTTCACAGAAAAGCCGTGGAACGCCATCGGCGGCATTAGTATGTCCTACTATCCATTCGTTATCGGACTCGGATTGTTGATGCCGCTTGACCTTTCCTTCTCCAGCTGGTTTTTCTTCTTTTTCTATAAGGCACAATTAATATTCTCGAGTGCCGTTGGACTGTCCAGTCTGCCCGGATTTCCATATATTGATCGGCAGTGTTTTGGTGCTGCTATTGGAATTTTTATCTCTGTGTTTGTGTTAAACCTGCGCCATTTTCGGGGTGTGTTTCGTATTGCGCGGCATCGTACAGGCGAAGATTCTGCAGAACCGATTCCGTATAGATTCGCGCTATGGGGGATCATTGGTGGACTTGCCATACTTTTTATTTTTTCTAAACGCATCGGCATGTCGTTATGGCTAATACCTCTGTTTTTTGCTATCTATTTCATTATCGTGTTGGTGCTGACACGGATGCGTGCAGAGCAAGGGTTTCCTGTGCATGCCATGGAGAACATGCCGAATCACCATATCCTCATTGATGGCTTCGGCACACGCATGTTAGGCACAAACAACCTTGTTGCCATGACACTTTACCGTTGGTTCAATCGGAGTTACACAAGCAACCCAATGCCACATCAGTTAGAGGGATTTAAACTATCGGAACGTTCCGCTATTGCCCCAAGGCGATTATTCTTTGCACTGCTTGGTGTTTCGGCTTTTGCCTCCATCATGGTATTCGGAGTTATTCTCTATCTCTATTACACTTATGGCGCTTTGAATATGAGTGGGAGTAGCAGTTGGAACATAGGTTTCGGTGAACGTGTGTTCAGCGGACTCCAACGTTGGCTTTATTATCCTGCCGAACCGAATTTCTATGCCACAGGTGGTATCGTTTTCGGTTTACTCTTTTCGACGTGTCTGATGTTTATGCGGGCGCGGTTCTTCTGGTGGCCCTTTCACCCCATCGGGTTTGTCGTCTCAAGCGATTGGGGTATGCGGTATTTGTGGAGTTGTATGTTAGTGAGTTCAATCGTGAAGTGGTCGGTCTTGAAAATCGGAGGTCCTCGTGCTTCTCAACAACTGGTGATGTTTGCTGTTGGCTTGATGTTAGGCGATTTCACTGTCGGTGGGATTTGGAGTCTTGTTAGCGTTGTGACGCAACAACCGATGTATAATTTTTGGCCGTAAAGAAAAACGTGTACATTATGGAAAAGCTCGTCACGAATTCTGTGAATCTTCATTTGACAAGAGGCACAGGATGTGTTACCATAATTGCGTAAGATTCAGTGTAACAAAACATGGAACCCCAATGCATAACACCCATTTAAGAGAGTTGCAATTCTACCAGACTCCAAGTGGTAGAGAACCTTTTACTGAGTGGTTTGAATCAATTCGAGACCAGAGAACACAAGACCGGATCCAGACACGACTCGACGCAATGCACTTGGTAATTTGGGAGATCGTAAATCCGTGGGTGCGGGTGTCTATGAATTGCGTTTTCATTTTGGTGCAGGATATCGTGTCTATTATGGAGAAATTGATAACACACTTATTCTTCTCCTATGCGGTGGTGACAAGTCTACACAAAGGCAGGATATTAAACGAGCAAAAGCCTATTGGGCAGAATATAAGGAAACACAACAATGAGAAAACTACGGACATGGCGCGAGTATCTGATCAAACGACTTGCCTCCGGCCTGGAGAGAGCAAGTGGATATCTGCAAGCAGCACTGGAAGAGTCACAAATCCATGGAGAGCCTGCTGTATTTCTGCTGGCACTTCAAACCGTTATAGAATCACAAGGTGGAATTCCTGCACTTGCAAAGCAAATTGAAACAGACCCACAAATCCTTTTGGAAATACTCAATAGCAATGAACTGCCACGAGTTGAGACGCTCACTGCTATCCTCAACGCACTTGGGTGTCAGATTGCGATTCAGCCGGTAGAGGCTGCGGAATCCGGTGGTGATAATAGAGATTACTTCGGTTGAAACCGAGTGTCTCACATATCTGCCGAACCGAAAAGTCTGTCCGTAATGTTTCAACCATTTCTCGATGCTCCATCGGGGTCAACTCAAGTAAGTTGAGGCTTTTTTTGGATGTCAAGTGCCAAGGTCAACCGTCCAACGAGTTGCTCAAGTTGGGCGATCCGCTCCGCAGCAGCATCAGACTGTTTAGCCGCAGGTTCAAAGAGGGTCGACGCATTTTCAAGAAGCTGTCGCTTCCACTTTGAAAGTTGTTCATCGCTGAGGTTGTGTCTCCGACACACTTCTGCTTGGGAACTTTCACCGCTGAGTGCTTCAAGAACAACTTCGGCTTTAAACTCGGGGGTGAAGTTTCTTCGTTTTCGTTTTGCCACTGGATACTCCTTTCAAGTAAATGGATATTATACCATAATCTTGTCTTAGAGAGTGGCCCGAATTTACGGTGGCAGTACACCATATTGTTCAAATTGACAATCGTGGTGATATTTATTAACCATGACTTATGTAAACCTTAATTCAGACACTTTGAAAGAGTTTAACTAAACACCTATGCAAATTAACCTCCACGAAACACGCCAATATCTCAAAGAATTCAGATTTGAAGACCTCTTTATTGATGAACTCCGTTGGGATAATCATACCGAAACACTGAACATTCCCATAGATGAAACTGAATACGCCCTCACCGCAATTGCCGAGAAACGCGGTATGGCAGTCTATGAATGCCCACAACGGACATCTGAGGAAAACATTCCTGATTATGCAACCCGTCGTAAGATTCAAAAGCAAGTTGCTAAATCCACCCACGAAAACTTTATCATCTACACTGATGCAGAGAAAACCACACAAATATGGCAGTGGGTTAAACGCCAACAGGGAAAACCGGATGCCTGCCGTGAACACCGCTACGAAACTTGGCAGTCCGGCGATTCGCTGATTCAAAAACTACAAAATATCGCCATTAGTTTTGAAGAGGAAGAGGAAATTTCGCTTTTTGGTGTGATTGAACGCGTCGGGACAGCATTTTACGCAGAAAAGGTCACCAAAAAGTTTTATGACCATTTCAAGAAAGAACATGATGCATTCCTCGAATTTCTCAGCGGCATTCCCGATGAAGATATGCAAAAGTGGTACGTCTCAGTGATGCTCAACCGCCTCATGTTCATCTACTTCATACAAAAGAAAGGTTTTCTGAATAGTGATATAAACTATCTGCAAACGAAGCTAACAGAAACGCAAGAGAACGGCACAGATCTATACTACAAAGAATTCCTCTGCCCACTCTTTTTTGAGGGATTTGCCAAACCAGAAAACGTACGTACCGTTGAAATGAAACGCCTGCTCGGAAAAATCCCTTACCTCAACGGTGGCATCTTTCAAAAACACCAACTTGAGACACTGCACGGTGATACCATTGAAATCCCCGACACAGCCTTTGAAAAACTTTTTGCTTTCTTTGAGCAATACCAGTGGCACCTTGATGACCGCCCACTCAAAAACGACAACGAAATTAACCCCGATGTGCTTGGCTACATCTTTGAAAAATATATCAACCAGAAACAGATGGGCGCATATTACACCAAAGAGGACATCACGGAATACATCAGCAAGAACACTATCATTCCGTTCCTTTTTGATAAAGCGCGGGAGAAGTGCAAAATCGCTTTTGAAGGTGACACATCTGTCTGGAAATTGCTACAAGAGAATCCAGATAGGTATATCTACGATGCAGTCAAAAAAGGTGTGGATTTGGATTTGCCAGCGGAAATTGCTATCGGCATTGATAATGTGTCTGAACGCACAGAGTGGAATGAACGGGCCCCTGATGGCGTTGATGGGATTGCCCTACCGACAGAAATTTGGCGAGAAGTTGTGGCACGCAGGCAACGTTACGAATCTGTCCGCGCCAAACTTGAAAACGGAGAGATAGACAATATCAATGACCTGATTACCTATAACCTCAATATCCGTCAATTTGCACAGGATGTGATTGAAAATTGTGAGGGCCCTGAACTGCTCCGTGCATTCTGGAAAGCCATTACCGAAGTGACAGTGCTTGACCCGACCTGTGGCTCTGGGGCGTTCCTGTTTGCCGCGTTGAACATCCTTGAACCGCTCTACGAAGCATGCCTTGACCGAATGCAAGTGTTTGTTGACGAACTGGTAACGGTTTCCCCTCTGACAAGGGGGGCAGGGGGGTTAGAAGTTTCCCCTCTGACAAGGGGGGCAGGGGGGTTAGAGGATGCTCCTAAAAAACCGCACGCCCTAAAATACAACGACTTCCGCCAAACCCTTGACCGTATAGCAGAACACCCTAACCGCGATTATTTCGTCCTCAAATCTATTATCATCAACAACCTCTACGGTGTAGACATAATGGAGGAGGCGATTGAAATTTGCAAGCTGCGGCTTTTCCTAAAAATGGTGGCACAGATTCAGGATGTCCAACAGATTGAACCGCTGCCAGATATTGACTTTAACATTCAGGCAGGCAATACGCTTGTCGGTTTTGCAACATACAATGAGGTAGAGAAAGCGGTTACCGAAAGACTCTCCTCTCACTTTGACGACACAATGCAACGGATTGAAGAGAAAGCAGAGGATATTAAGGTTTTGTTTGACAAGTTTCGTGAACAGCAAACAGAATTGGGTGGTGATGTAACACTTGATGCCAAACAGAATTTGCAGAATAGACTCAAGGAATTAGAAGACGAACTCAATGAATATCTTGCTAAAGAATACAACGTTGAGCCGAGCAAAAAACCTGATTATGATAACTGGAAAAATTCACACAAACCTTTCCACTGGTTTATTGCGTTCTACGGCATTCTCCAAGCGGGCGGGTTTGATGTGATTATTGGTAATCCGCCTTATGTGGAATATAGAAAAGTAAAAGAGGAATACACCGTTAAAGGTTTTGAAACCGAATCTTGTGGAAATCTATATGCTTACGTAATGGAACGTGGGACGGTTTTAAATTCTGGAAGAACAAGTTGGATTGTTCCAATCTCTTGGGTTTCTACAATTAGGATGGAACCTATCCGAAATGTCGTAGCTCGGGCACATCCCACGTTATATACAAATAATCATGCAGATCGTCCAGGATCCTTATTCACGGGTGTACACCAAAAACTCACAATTGTTTTCTGTACAGATGGTAATCCTGCGACATACACCACAAAATTCTGCAGATGTTATACGAAAGAAGGAGAAAGAGAAAACTTGTTTAAGTCTCTATCTTATTATCAAATGGAGTGGAATGGTGGTATCATACGCAAATTCTCTGACGTATTAGAAACGAATATCTTACTTAAAATTTCACTTAAGACTGATCCATTAACGAAATATATTAACAAGAGACGTATGTCTGACAATATACAATCCCTTTCCATAAACCATAGACTAATGATGTGGGTAAAGTGTTTTCTAACCTATAGAGATTCTATACAATATATGACCTATTATCCTAATCAAAATTATTCGGCCAAGGAATTGATGGCAATTCTTAATTCAAGCTTGTTCTTCTGGTTTTGGGAAACAAAAGGGGACTGTTGGAATTTAATTAAAGGTGACCTATCTGCATTCCGTATTAATCTTGATCAATTTACTGAGACACAGCGCGAAAGACTTCAACACTTAGGAGAATGCTTGGAATTGGATCTGGAAGAAAACAAAGAATACGTGGGAACCAGACAGATTGATTACGAGTATTATCACAAAAAATCAAAGCATATTATTGATGACATTGATAATGTCCTTGCCCAACACTATAACCTAACAGAAGAAGAATTAGACTTTATTATTAACTATGCCATCAAGTATCGTATGGGTTTGGGGAATTGAGATAGGTGAAGGCAGGCTTTAAACCGTTTGCACAAATCACCTTCCCCTGTTAAAATTGTATGTTAAAGACGTAGTAAACCAAATACCGGTAGAAAACCCTTGGGAAGAATAAATAATTAGCAGTTATCAAAATTATGGAAATAGCAGAACTCAAACAACTCATTGTGCAAGGGGAAAATAGCACGACCGAATTCAAAGAAAGATGTGATCAAGAAGCTATTGAGACCGCTGCTGCATTTGCGAATACCGGTGGGGGTGCCATTCTCATCGGTGTTTCTGATAATCGCGAAATCACTGGAATTACTATCGGCAAAGAAACATTAACAGATGTGGCAAACAGGATTTCTCAAGCGATTGATCCGCGGGTGGTTATGGATGTTGAATCGGTTGACGTAGGGGGAAAATCAGTTCTGTTAGTACGAATTACGGAGTCGTCAATAAAACCTGTATCTGTTAAGGGAATATGCTATAAGAGGGTAGGGAACAGCAACCGAGTCATGTCTCCACAAGAGATTGCTCAGATGCATCTCAAGTCTGTAGGCCAAACGTGGGATCAACTCTCAGTCGTGAGTGCAGGAAGTAACGATATTGATGAGCAAAAGATCCAATGGTACCTAACCCATAGAGAAGCGAGCCGCAACGTAGCGCAACCGCAAAACATGACTGTAACAGACTTGTTGAGAAACATTAACTGTATTAGTGAAGAAGAAACACCCACCCATGCGGGGATTCTCTTTTTTGGAAAACACCCTCAAAAATTCTTCCAAAATGCCCAATTGCGCGTTGTTAGATTCAGAGGGATATCAGTTACCCATCCAGTCATTGATCGACTTGATTGTTCAGGAACACTCTGGGAAATCATAAACGTTGCTGAGGAATTTATAAGAAAAAATATTCGACTACTCAGTCTTCGGGGTTCAAAAAGTTTTCAGCGAGACGATAAATTTGAGTACCCTCTTGAGGCACTGCGAGAAGCAATTATCAACGGGTTAATCCATCGAAATTATCAAGAACCTGCTGATGTACGAGTTTTCATATTTGATGACCGAGTAGAGATTATTAATCCTGGCAGTTTCCCAGAAGATGTCAGTCCGCACAAACCGATCCACAGACCGGTAAATCCCATTTTGAGTCAATTGATGTATGATGTTGGTTATGTTGAACGGTACGGGTCTGGAATCAAAATGATGCAAAGATTGTGTAAGCAGTCGGAGAACAAAGAACCACGTTTCGATCTGCACCCACTTGAAACCAAAGTCATCTTTGATTCCCCGATTCAAGAGATGACTATTGTAGAAATTGATGACATTTCAGAAGACTTGAACGAACGCCAAAAGAATGCATTGTTTCATGTAGTAAAAAATGGGCAAATTGTAACAAAAGAGTATGTAGAAATCAACCGTGTCTCACGTGGAACCGCTTATGTGGAACTAAGGGATTTGACAGATAAAGGTTTATTGACCGTGGTAGGAAAAGGTAGAGGAACTAAATACATCCGAGAATTAAGCGATTAGGTAAGCGATTAGGTAAGCGATTTAAATCTTGACTCATATTAAAATTGAATGCAAAGGAGTTCTAAACATCTTATGAAAACACCACAACACACAAATACAACTCAAGAAAAACAGGAGCAACGTCTCGCCTTTCCATTTTATGATGAGGGAGATATCCTTAACCTGGATGCTGTCATAGACATCCCACCACGCGAATCGGGGACAATCCGGGTTAGGTTGATATATGAAGAACCGGGTAAACCAATTCCTGTTGAAAATCCTTGGGAAGCATAAAGTAAACGAGGATCCTGTTGGAGGAGACAGAAATGAAATTAATTTTGGCTCTGGGCGTAGTACTTTTGCTTTTTACTACAACTGCGGACAGCCAACTAACGGATGCGGACCTAAACAAGATCCGGTTAGTTGTGAAAGAGGAAGTTGAAAAAGCAATTGACGCATCCGAGAAACGTATGAAAGAATATATTGCTCAAGAGATTGGAACAGTTAACATCAAAATATCTGAAATGGATAAACGCTTAACTGGCAAAATCGAATCGTTAGATAAAGACTTGAGTGGTGATATTGAGACATTAGGAGAACGATTAAATAACATTTTTTTGTTAACCTTAGGTTTGTTAGCATTCATTGCTGTTGCTGTTGGAGTACCGCAGATTATTGTTGCGATGCAGCGAAAAGACATACGCACACAAGATGAAAGAATTGAATCTCAGCAAAAACAGATAGAGACTTTGCTGCAGGAGATAGAAACACTTAAACAGGAACGCATTGCCAGCCCCTGATTCTGATGCAGTCGTAGTCGTGATGCGTCATCAAATATCGTAATGGGTTTGGGGAACTGATGTAAGCAAAGGAATGATGACATCTCATGCAAGGACGACCAAATATCCTTCAACAGACAATAGAAACAGCCCTCACATTCCTCTATCCTGCACAATGCAGAGTCTGCAAAGAAGCACTCGGACTGGAATCTGTGCCTTATATGTGTGATAGGTGTTGGCAGAATATTCATTTTATCCAACCGCCTTGGTGTGAAATGTGCGGAATTCCAAATATCATAGGGAAGTGTGATGCATGTGCTGTCAACGATCCACGGTATGGTAAATTACGCACGATTGCTTATTATGAAACAGCACTTCAGCAGGCGATACATCTCTTTAAGTTTGAAAAACGGATCTCACTCGCTAAACCTCTTACCCAATTGACAATTAAACACTTTCCTAACGATTGTGATATTGACGAATATGATTTTATTTTGCCAATTCCTATTCATAAAAAGCGTTTACGGGAACGCGGCTTTAATCAAGCCACTTTACTTGCTAAAGGAATTGCAAAGACCACGGGGGTTCAAGTTGTAACAGATGCTCTGGTTCGGTATCGGAATACGTCTCCGCAAAGTAGTTTGGATAGAGAGGCACGCCAAACAAACATTATTGGTGCTTTTGAACTACAGAAAAAAGAGGTCGTGCAAAATAAGCGTATACTTGTTCTGGACGATGTATATACTACAGGTGCTACCGTTCGTGAAGCGGTAAAAGTTTTATGGAATGCTGACCCTGTTGAAATTGATGTGTTAACTTTGGCACGGGCTTTAGACCCCGAATGAAACCTTTTCAGCACATTTTACGTATATTTTATGTATACATGTTGGGTTAAATATGCCATAATAAAACGTTAAGTTATGATAATGTGTGATAAAAACGCTCACTGGTAGGAGGTTACCTTTGCATTTAAATAGCATCAAAATCAGTGGATTCAAGAGTTTTGCTGAAGAGGTTGAACTGATCCTGGAGCCGGGGATTACGACCATAGTGGGTCCGAACGGTTGTGGAAAGAGCAACGTTTCTGATGCCATTCGGTGGGTCCTGGGTGAACAGAGTGCCCGTGCGCTACGGTGTACCAATATGCGCGACCTCCTTTTCAACGGTGGTGCCAATTTTAGTCCTTCTCAAAAAGCAAGCGTTGCGCTTACCTTTACCGATATCTCTGAAAGTCTTTCTATCGGATCGCCCGAAGTAGAAGTGCGCAGACAACTGACTCGTGATGGTGAAAGTAGTTATCTTATCAACCAAACGCCTTGCCGCCTTCGCGATATTAGTGAGCTCTTTATGGATACTGGTGTCGGTGTAGATGCCTATTCCGTTATGGAGCAGAGCAAAATTGACCTGATCCTCAACGTGCGTCCGGAAGAACGGAGATTCCTTTTTGACGAGGTAGCAGGTATTACAAAATATAAAGTTCGTAAGAAAACAGCCCTCCAAAAACTGAAAGATGCAGAACAGAATTTGGTTCGTATCAATGACATAATTCAAGAGTCTCAACGTGAAACTGAATCTCTGAAAGCGCAAGCCGAACAAGCGGAACACTATCAATCGTTAAAAGACCAACTCCAGCAATTAGAACTCGGATTAGCTTATCGGGATTACGAAAAACTTGCTACAGATTATCGCGAAGCGCAAAATCACTTAGAGGCTATTTTAAACGAGGCCTCTGATGCAAATCAACTTATCCAAGAAGCAGAGGAACGGATTGAAAACGCAACCTTCAGACGAAGTGAGTTAGATACTGCAATCACCACCGCTCAAGAGGAAATACGTGAGGTTGAAGGACAACTGGAAAAGGTTGAACGGCAAATTGTTATTCATAAAGAAAAGCAGCTGAATATCCAACAGCAGAAACAGAGAGCAGAACAAAGACTGGAATCCTTAAATACAGAGCAAATAAACTTACAAACACGACACCGGGAACGAACTCAAGAAAAGAAACGGGTTGAAGCATCCTACAAGATTGAAGAAAGCCGTTTAACTGCCAGACAGCAACATCTACAAGAGTTAACCTCACGCATTGACAAAACAAAAGAGTCTATTCAAGAGGCACAGCATGTTTTGCAGGAAACCTCTACAGAGCTATCCCAACGCGAAAATAAACGTTTAGCAATTGAACATGAACTAACGAGTACACAAAGCAGTCTCAACGATCTTCAAGAAAGTTCCGATGCTTTAAAAACAGAACTGAAAGCTGCTATAGATGATCGGGACGAAATTCAGCGGGGCATGCTCCAATTAGATGCCGAGTTGCTTCAGATTGAGACACAGAAAAAACAGGTTGAAACCACCCTTAACGAAAATCAAAATGCGCTCCGAAAGATTGAGGCTGAAATCCGTGGATTAGAAGAAAACTTAGGCGGTAGTTTTTCCCGTTATAAATCACTGGAGCAATTGCAATCTGTCTATGAAGGTTACTACGCAGGTGTGCGCGCAATTATGCAAGCAAAAACACATTATCCGGATCAGTTTGGTGGGATATGTGGTGTTGTGGCAGAACTTATCCACACAGATGCCGAATTTGAGGTTGCCATAGAGATCGCACTCGGCAGTAGCATACAAAATGTAGTCACCGAAACCGCAGAAGACGTTGTTGCGGGCATCAACTTTCTCAAGGAACATCGTGCTGGCAGAGTCAAATTTTTACCGCTTGACATGTTACGACGTAGAACATTCTCTGATAATGCACTGCTTGATGAACCAGGGGTCATCGGTATTGCGGCAGAATTGGTAGATTATGATGACAGATACGAGACTGTGGTGCAACAACTGTTGGGGAACACACTTGTCCTTGAAGAGATGGATGATGCAGTTGCGCTGAAACGGAAATTTCGACTAAACGCCCGATTGGTTACCTTAGATGGTGAACTATTTGATACTTCGGGGGCTATTACTGGCGGACATGCTAATCAGAAAAAAAGTGGGCTCCTCAGTCGGGCAAGCGAACTTGATGTACTGAAAACTCAGATTAGCAAACTACAACAAAATGTCAATCAGAGAGATGAAAAACGCAAAACTTATGCTGCAACAATTGCTGAAACTGAACAAATCCGGAAAAAACTTACTGCTCAATTGCAAGACAAACAGATTGAAAAAGCCTCAATTACAAAGGATATCGAGCAGGCGGCCCAAAACATCACGCGTCTTGAAACGCAACTTGCTGAAATTGAAACTCAAAATAAGCAACTTCAAGAAACGGTTGATCTTTCACGCGAAGATCAACAGACACTTGATGCAGAAATAGCCGAACTTACTAAAAAACGCACCCAAACGGAAGGGCGGATTCAACGGGTTTCTGAACAAGTTGACAGCGATATGCGTAAACGTGAGGAGGTCGTTACGGATTGCCAGGAAAGGGAGAACTTTTTGACAGGACAACGGCAAAAACTGGAAGGTATCGCTGAAGTACTTGAGAACTTTGACGAACAACAACTTCAAATAGAGAAAAATATTAAAGAACAACAGGCAATTATTGACTCTGATGAACAAACGAAACACGATATCGCTGAACAAATTGAAGAGGCACAACGCAAATTCCTACGAATCGAGGGAGACCGGGCGGAAGCAGAAGCAAGAAAAGACGAGTTAACCGAAGAACGCGAAACACTCAATGAGGAAATTGAAGCGATTCAAAAAGAGATGCGCAATACTCGGAAGCAATTCGAAAGCCAAAATCGCAAACAGCGTCAACTTGAAGTGAAAACTACGCAACTTGAGATGCAATTAAAATCCATCTCTACCCGTATCCTTGACAAATACCAAGTTTCTATTGATGAAATTCCTAAACCGGCCGCTCAAGATGAGGTTTCTGAGAACGAGGGACAATCTCCCGTTCATGCTATTTTAGAGCTTGACGAAATTGATTTGATGGATAACATTGAAAAATTGAAGGCGGAATTGTCGGCAATGGGCGCAGTCAACCTCAAAGCGATTGAGGCACATAAGGAACACAAGAAACGCTTGGATTTCCTTAACTCCCAACGTGAGGATGTTCAACAATCCATGCACTCCATGCATCAAGCAATTCAGAAAATCAACGAAACCTCGCGTGATGTATTTCTGAAAACCTTTGAGAAGGTAAAGACGAATTTCCAAGAGGTGTTCACTCAACTCTTTGGTGGCGGTGAAACAGAGTTGCGATTGACAGATGAATCAAATATCCTTGAATCTGGTATTGATATTATCGCTCGTCCACCGGGAAAACGGCCACAAAGCATTACACAACTTTCTGGTGGGGAACGTTCTCTCGTTGCAATTGGATTGCTGTTTGCAGTCTTCAAAATCAAGCCGAGTCCGTTTTGTGTTCTTGATGAGGTAGATGCTGCCCTTGACGAAGCAAACGTGCTACGTTTTACAAATCTTATTCGTGCGTATTCAGACAATACGCAGTTTGTGATTATTACGCATAACAAGCGCACTATGGAAATATCCGATGTGATGTATGGTGTGACGATGGAACAAGCTGGTATGTCAAAAATTGTTACCTACAAGTTTGCAGCATAATATGAAGTCCAGACACCGTAACCTACTTAAATTTCTTGCTTAAATCATGTGTATAATTGACATAAACATAATCCATCCTGACTGTTAGAGGCCCGAGATGAAAAAATCTAAACTTGTCGTTGGACATCTCCTGAACGATGAATTACTCGTCAAATCAATTACGACCTCAAAGTCCTTTGATTGGCTCAAATGGTTAGAGGTAGAGGAGCTTGTTGAGTTTTTCGTGGGGTTGCTCAAGATGGTAACACAAATTTCAGAAGGCAAAAAAGATGCTGAAACACTTTCTATTTTTCTCTCAGAATGGCGTGAAACCGCATTGATTAATTCAGAACCTGATGTTTTGGCAGATATGGCTGAGGCAGAACAGGAATTGGATGCTGGTGGTGGAATACCATGGGCACAGGTCAAGAAGGAGATTGGTCTGTGAATCATCAGCGATATACGTTTGAATTACTACCAAGAAAAGTCGTAAATTTTATCAAAAGGCGAGATCAGGTAACACAGGAACGAATTAATGCCGCTTTTGAGTACATCGTTCGATCTCCGTTTCGGCACGAAAATCCTACAATAATTAAACGACTGCGTGGCACAAAAAGGGAACGTTATCGCTATCGGATAGGGGACATTCGTTTCATTTACCGAGTTGATAGAGAGAAAAGAACGATCCGTATTATACAAATTGACAATCGTGGTGATATTTATTAGTGGATTTTATTGCAGTCAATTTGACATTCTGAGTAGTAAACCTATAAACGCTATTTGCGCACACCCTTTATCGTTCCACATAATTTCAAAATAATGCCCCAACTTGCTCGTACCCACCTCAAAATCTTGCCACTTTCTGAACGCCAACACAAGATGACCGTGGCGGATATCTATCCCCTTGATGCAGAAACCCCTCCATATCAAAATGAAAGTCTCAACATCGTTGCTGAGCGAATTGTCCAAGCACGCCAAATTGGAAAAGAGGTTATATGGATGATGGGTGCGCATGTGATGCGGCGCGGTAACTCCAGATATATTATAGAACTAATGAATCGCAATGTTATAACCCATATAGCCACTAATGGTGCTTGTGCTGTCCACGACTTTGAATTGGCACACATTGGCGCAACGCTTGAAGACGTTGAGATGTATATAAAGGATGGAAAGTTCGGCAACTGGGAAGAAACGGGACGCTACCTCAACGAAGCGATTGTTAGAGGATATAGAGATAAAATCGGTTTTGGGGAAGCAGTCGGCAGGCTGATTCAGGAAGGAGAAGAGGGCATATCCTTTCCGCATCGGGATGTGAGCATTTTTGCTGCAGCGTACCGTTTGGGTATGTGGATGACAGTTCACAAAGGCATCGGCTACGATATTACTGACCAGCACCCCGCTGCAGATTATGCTGCTATGGGTTGGACAACAGGGGAGGACTTTCTCCGGTTTGCGCACGCTGTTTCACGATTAGAGGGTGGCGTTTTCTTGAACTTAGGTTCTGCTGTGATGGGACCTGAGGTCTACCTCAAAAGCCTCTCTATGGCCCGAAACATTGCTGCACAGCGCGGCGAAGAAATTCGGCATTTCACCACCGCTAATTTCGATCTGATTGATTTTCCGGATTTTCAGGAAGAAGGAAAACCCACCGATGCACATTACTATCACCGTCCTAAAAAGACAATTCTTATTCGCACCGTCAAGGATGGTGGGGAGAGTTATCACATCTCTGGCGATTTTTCTGTTACCGTGCCGCAGTTGTATCGGTTAATTACTAAATCTGGATAAAGTTTTAGAAAAACAGAAGTACGTCAGGACTTACGCATTCCCCCTTGATAAGGGGGCAGGGGGGTTAAATAGTCCAATATTTCACTGTTTTTCGTCTTTTTAACCCCCTAAATTCCCCTTATCAAGGGGACTTTAAGAGAAACTGCGTAAGTCCTGTTTTCGTAACTTAGCATATTCTATGATAAACTTTCGGGCAACTTTCAACGATTCTTAGCCCGTATTCGCTATGAGTTCCCATTATTCAGCAGATATAGTAAATTATGTAAATAAGTTTACATATATTCTGTCCGAGCGATCTCTGAATCGCGATTAAACCACTGGCAGTCGGGAATCGGAGTTCCCTCGGACAGCTCATATGTCCAGTTAATTGTAAAATCCACTATAAACCCTCTTTTAGAAGAGTTTATCCAAAAAGGAACCTTCCAATTAGCAGCGAACGGGATGGTTGATCTTTTTGAAGATATTTCGTAGCACAAGTCGAGGTGATCGACCATTATTGTTAACGTGCAACTGCTTCGGAACCGAGATTTTCTTGAATCCATGCGCGGAGTGGTACATCTTTATCACCAGGAGAAGTATAACCCATTCCACCGGTGCTTTTTCCCAAAATCTGCTGGCGAATCGGGTCCGATTTTTCCATATAGTGCGCCACTGTCATGTCGTCTCGCGGTTGGAGCCAACGGTAACTATATCCGTAGAAAAGTACTTTGCGCATGATGTCAGAGGTATTGCGGCCAACTGCGTGCCACAACCTACGATCGAAAAAGACTGCTGTTCCCGGTTTAGCAAAAACAGATGTAGCGTTTTCTGGGTTTGCCTTGTCATCGTCAGGCATTTTAACCTTATTGAATTTTTGACTGCCCGGTATCACAGAAAAGTTGCCGCGGCCCGGCACAGATGTATCGGTCAAAAAATATGCAACCTTCAACGACACGCGCGGGCGCGGTTTCCCTTCCAATTCAATGTTGAGTCTTCCACTATCTTGATGCCATCCGAGACGACGCTGTTTGTTTCGTTCTTCGGGTGGAAGTGGGGGCAATGCAATCAGATGTGAGTGATAGAGTTTGATATTCCAACCCAAAATACCCCACACTTTTGGAAACGTTGTGTGCCAGTCCAACATCTCAATAAAGATATCATCTCTACCAACGAAGTCAAGTATGTTAAAGCTTGCATCGGGAGGGAGTTCGTCTTTGCCGAGGTGCTCCGCACCAATACGGTCAAAAGCGACAATTAGCTTCTCAACTATTTCCTGCGGAACAGCATCTTCAACGACAAAATAACCGTTGTCTTCAAATTGTTGTTTTTCTGATTCGGTCAAACAGTGTTCTAAACATAGCGGGTCCATTGTTTTCCCCTATTATGAACGGTATTTTTAATTTGCCAAAGTCTACATTGAATTTGAATTCTTGTCAACGTCAAAATTCCACGCTGCCGTTGCATATTTGGTCCTAACCAACGTTTCTGCTTCTACTTTCTCTGTCTGTGATAGTTTTCCTGAATGGAACGTAATTCCCACTTCATAAGTTTCACAGATCGCTTGGATAAGTGAACCTCTGTTGATGAAACGTCCTTCTGAGTTAATAGCAGCAGATTTCTTGCATAACATTTCTTGAATCTCAGGATGTTTTGAAACGCGTTTGAGAATAGGATCTGGCGGCATATCTAAAGAGATATATCCTTGAAACATAATGCCGTTTCGGTTGCGTCGGACCGAAACGCCTGCCAGTTTTTTGCCGTTGCACATCACATCGTTTTCGGCAGGATTTGTCAGGCAGATATTTTGGGAAGATTGCGAAGTATCGGCAGTAGCACCGTAACATTTTGCTGGAACACCGAGACTCTCAAACGCTTTGACAAGACTTTTTCCTATCTGTTGATACGTTTCGGAAACACCCATTTCTCCTGCTTGACGGGGCAGAATCAGTGTCCAGGTCAAATCCCATCCATGCACGACGGTGCCGCCGCCAGTCATCCGTTTTACCAATTCAATCCCTTCTGCCCGGCATGCTTCAACGTCTACCTCTGCGGCAATATCTTGAAAATAGCCAAAACTGAATGCAGGTGTTGTCCAATCGTAAAATCGTAATGTTGGGTTGGGGTTTTCCTTCTGCGCGGTCAGAATTGCTTCATCAATTGCCATGTTCATCGCCGCGCAGTTTTTCCCCATATTTAAGAAGCGTCCAATAGTGTTCATTAGGATAGTGCCACTCGGCAGACAGCGGTTGTATGTGCATCGCAATACCAGAAAAATCCATCCCAGTAGGTCATGCCGTGCGGTTCAGGATGTGGTTCAGGGACCTCAATTTTGTTGAGATGGCTGCCATCTTCTGGATTGAGAAGGTAGATTGCGCGATGATTAGTTTCAACGCACCAAAGATCGTCTCCGACCCATGCGATGCCATGCGGCCTGTCGTCTGGGGCAGGGATCGTATGAATTACCGTAAAATCGTTTTCAACGTCTACTTGATAGATAGTGGCAGAGGGTGGCACAGCAATCCACAGTTTGTTGTCGCGCCATTCTAAACCGTGCGCGCCTGTTTGTCCGGCACCGGGTGTATCAAAAGAGGCGAGAGTTTTGCCGTTTTCCGGATCAGTTGACAGGATTTCGCAGCTATAGGTAGACGCAAGCCAGAGGTTTGTTCCAGTGTGCGTTATACCGCTACCTCTATCAGAACCGGTGGCAAGTGTCTTTTTCACTTCGCCATTGTATGAGACAAGATGCACTGCGTTACTCTGTTGGTCAATTATCCATAGTCCTTCTTCGGTAGCTTGCATTCCGTTCGGTTGTGGACCTGGTGAGTCAAAAACTTTTTCGATTTGTGGCATGAGAAATCTCCGCATAAATGTGTGTTATTTGAGGTTATTGTATGCGGTTTTAGAGTTGGTGTCAAGAGATTCGGAGTTCCACGCGGGTGTGTAAATATTTTGGCAAAAGTTTGGGCTAAGGTGCGTTATCCGCGACGTTTCCCATTTTTGCTGTCTGAATCTCGGATGACACGGATTTTGACTATGATGACAGATTTCTCTGGCAGCAGAATGGCACCGTTTGTCTATAGGACACCAAGACGCTGATCCGAGGCCAACACTTCATCGGACAGTGGATTAAAATCCGCGTCATCCGTGAAATCCGCGATAATCCGCGATTCAGACAACACACATGACAAAAACTTTACACACCCGCTCCCAGTGGCACGGTTACTGATTACGAATATCGGTATCGTGAAAGTGGCGGAAGTTGGGGTAATTGGATTTCAGCACTGTTATCAAACCCAAACGTGTTATCGGACACAGAAGTCCTAATACTTTCGTTAATAAACGGGACGGCTTATGAGTTTCAAGTGCGCGCGATGAATGGTAATCAGGCGAGTACCGCAACGGAGTCTTCTGAAGCAACACCAGCAACGGTGCCGAGTGCGCCGACAAACTTGAGTGGCTACGGTTACAATGGATGGGTCAGTCTATCTTGAACATCAACAGGCTATACCACCATCCTTGAACGCACATAAAACGTTTGCACACCGCACGTATTGGTGCTAAAATAAGTGATAGTAGGTGGGATTCGATCTGCTATGGGATATTGCGGTACGCCCGATATTGAGTCTTTACGCAGAGATGTCCAATTTGTGCGCATGTCAAGCAGTGGTTACCGGGAAAGCCATCCGCACGATATTGATATTACCGAGGAAGCACCGAACTATACTGTTGCGAACTTGAACACATAAAACTATTGAAACTCAATAGGTCAAGCAATAGGAGAACTACAATGAAACTAAGGATTGAAAACCTGACAACTTTGCTTATATTTACTGTGATACTGTTCGCTGGGTGCAGTGGGTGCGGACAAAAAACCGTAGAGCAGGAGATTAATACTGAACAAGAAGGCGTAGATGGACACAGGCACGCTGATGGCACTTGGCACCCTACGCCAGATACACCGATACCAAGTGCACCAGAAAACGATCCGTTTTTTGACAGCATTGTGTTCCCAGACAAACCCCTCTTAGATGAAGATGGACACTACAGACCCAAAAATCCATTCAAAATCCGTGATGTTGTCAAAAACAATCCACGCCTCTTTCGTATCAACGAAAAAGGATATAAGGAAAACATTCTTTCAAAAGAAATGGAAAAAAGATGGGAAGATGTCCGTTCTGAGCCAAACGTTTTGGAACTCTCAGATGAAGTCTACTCAAGAAAATTAGCGGAGGCACTATCAGAAGGATTAGCCCCACTCGTAGGCTCTATATATCTTCGGGCACATGGTAGCACTTTTCTGCCGGAAGCGAAGGAATTGGTGGAAGAAGCACTTGCCCAAAACCCGAATGATTTTGAGACGCTTGAACATTGGGCAGGCATGTTCCGTCATGATAAACCCGACGAAGTAGAAACAGTCTATCGCAGATTGCTACAAATGCGGCCGGATGATTTGAGAACCTTGTATAAATTAGGGACATTTATCGTACGGAATTACGATGATCCCAGTGAAGCTATTCCCTATCTTGAAAAAGCGTATAAACTCAAACCAGACTGGGCAGGTCCAATACTTTTTTTGGGGGAAGTCTATTTCGCCCGGCGTGAGTTTGAGAAGTCGCTTCGCTACTTGCAAGCGTATCAAAGATTCGCAGGAACTCACCCTGGCCCAGCCGCTGATTATATTGCTGCTATCTATACAATCTTTGCGAAACAAAACAAAGGAGTTGCCATACAATGACACATAAACATTTTATATTTCCTTTTTTACTGATGTTTGCTGGGATACTGATGGCTGGCTGCAGTGGATGCAGCGTGAAAACCGCACAGCAGGAGATTAATACTGAACAAGAAGGCGTAGGCGGACACAGGCACGCTGATGGCACTTGGCACCCTACGCCTGATACACCGAAACCGAGTGCACCAGAAAACGATCCGTTTTTTGACAGCATTGTGTTCCCAGACAAACCGCTCTTAGATGAAGATGGACACTACAGGCCCAAAAATCCATTCAAAATCCGTGATGTTGTCAAAAACAATCCACACCTCTTTCGTATCAATGAAAAAGGATACTGGGATGCCATTCTTACAAAGGAAATGGAGCACAAATGGGAGCAAGTGTACCCTTCCGAAGAACTTAAAGGTGTAGCTTACAAAAGAAAAGTAGCGGAGGCGCTATCAGAAGGGTTAGATCCGCTTGTAGCCTCTATGTATATCATGGATACTATACGATCAAGGTCTTACGCGAAGGAATTGGCGGAAGAAGCACTTGCCCAAAACCCGAATGATTTTGAAACACTTGAACATTGGGCAGGCATGTTCCGTCATGATAAACCCGACGAAGTAGAAACAGTCTATCGCAGATTGGTACAAATGCGTCCAGATGATTTGAGAACCTTGTATAAATTAGGGACATTTATTGTGCATAATTCCGATGATCCCAGTGAAGCTATTCCCTATCTTGAAAAAGCGTATCAACTGAAACCAGACTGGGCAAATCCATTGCTTTTTTTGGGGGAAGTCTACTTCAGACTGCGTAAGTTTGAGAAGTCGCTTCGCTACTTGCAAGCGTATCAAAGATTCGCAGGAACTCACCCTGGCCCAGCCGCTGATTATATTGCTGCTATCTATACAATCTTTGCGAAACAAAACAAAGGAGTTGCCATACAATGACACGCAAACATATCATTTCATTATTCTTATCTGTCCTCATCAGTTTACTCTCTTTATCTAACCTTTGTCTTGCAGCGAAGCAGGTGCCTGGTTCCCCTGCGCCACAGAACCTAACGTTTCGCGTTGATCCCGTCAAGAAAAACAACTCATATAAATGGTGGCGAGAGTGGCGTCCGCTTCGCGGTGCAAGACCCAATCTTGTGGCGACTCTTTCCGGAGATGATGCTGAAATTGCTAAGATAAAGGATACGCAATACACCTTTACGCTAAATGTTTCAAGTTATGATGGCTACTGCATGAATGTTAAAGATAGCACCGATCCGAGTGCGGATATGGTGTTTCGAGAGGAAGATAATCCGGATACCCCCGGTTTAGATTATCGTGTTAGTTCCGATGGAACCACGCTGACTGTTATCTGTGAATCACCTGCTTTTATTATCCCGATCACTGTTTATGTATATGACTATGGCGCGCACGGTGTGCTTGAGGCAACTGTAGCGATAAATAAGAAAGACAAACAAACCAAGAGTGACGATGCAGGCAAGACTGCACGCTTAGCCATACCGCTTGACGATAACAAAAACGACATTGCGGATGGCTGGAAAGACGACAAGAAAAAAAATTGGCTCATGAATAATTTTAATGCAAAGTTCTTTAAAATCGTTTATACTTTAAGGTATGGATTTCCCAATAATAGAACTCATAGATGAAGAACAAGCGACTGCTTGGTTGCTGAAACATTTCCACCCCGAAGGATTACATTGTCCACATTGCGGTGCAGGCGTGGAGGAGGCACGTCTTTTTGGCAAAACCCAAAATAGCCATTTGCAAATCTATCGGTGTCTTTCTTGTGATGGCACCTATAATCTTTATAGTGGTACGGTTTTCCAGCAGAAGCAGTTTACACCTCCCCAGGTGGTGTTGTTGTTGCGTGGCGTTTGCCAAGGTGTTCCGAGTGCGAAAATTGCTCGTGAAATCGGTGTAGATCGTCAAACAGTGATGTCAATGCGCCGCGTGCTTCAGGCGAATGCGGAAACGATGCAGCCACATTCAGTCTTACCGGATAAGTGCGTTGAAACCGATGAGATGTTCCAAAACGCTGGCGAGAAAGGGGATCGGCATTGAGACCCAGACGATCCGCCCCGTCGGCGCGGCAACAAACGGAGAGGGCACGGCACCTATGCCAACGACCGGCCTCCGGTGGTAGGCACTCTCGGGCGCGAGTGTGGTCAGGTTAGATTGCGTGTGGTTCATCACACGGATAAAGAGACGCTAACAACTCATGTGCATCAGTTCACGCACCAAGATACTGTCGTTTATACAGATGGGTGGCGTGGGTATAACGGTCTTGATCGTCCACACGCTGTGGTCAGGCATCAAGCGGGTGAGTGGGCACGAGATGACGATGCTGATGGTATTCGCGAGGTTCACACGAATGGCATTGAAGGTGTCTGGACGACGGTTCGGAACTTCCTTCGCCGTTTTCGGGGTGTTCATAAGAAGTTTCTCTCTGGCTATATTGCTATCTGTGAGTTCTTCATCAATCGGAAATCTGTTTCTGTCAACTTTATATCAGAACTCGTTCAAGCATAGAAATGCATTCAATCTCGACATGAGC